>JANMGN010000519.1:0-2940 GCA_031374645.1 Chitinophagales bacterium
TCAACGCATTTGCACTCGCCGACCAAGTAAAAGTAGGCAAACGAGCTACCAATGTAGCGGCATTTGTAGGTGTCAGCAAAGTAGGCGATGCGGCACCCGAAGTATATATTTTTAAAGTAAAAGCGAGCGATTTTGCACCAGAGGTACTTGTTGTGTTGATTGTAAAATTATATGTTCCTACCGCCAAACTACTTGTTCCTGACAAAATAAAATCTGTATTTGTACCAGGCGTGATATTATTATTGCTAAAAGTACCACTTGTACCTACGGGCAAACCACTTGCAGAAAAACTAATCGGGTCGCTGTAAGATAAAACAGAGGTAGTTGTAATATTATAGGTATAATCTACCCCATTACAACCTGTTTGGCTTGGATTAGAAGATGCAATCGTATAATTTGCACCACCTAATACGATGGTAAAATTATTATTTGAAATATCAAAATAAATATTGTTTTCAGCTTGCACACGTATGCGTGCGGTCGTTGTAGGTGTATTAGGACAAATAACGGGAGCAGAACCATTGTTTGGAACACCTGTTGCAAGCGTTGTCGGGTAAGTCAAACCACCATCTGTAGAAAGTAAAATTCTGACCGTAGCCGTGTTGATAGGTGCGGCATTTGTCCCGACTACATTCCAAGTTACATTATAAGAGTTTAGTCCACTCCAAGTAACACCTGTAAGCGTTGGGTAAGTCACGGCAAAAGGCGCACCTGTAGCTACTGTAGTGATGAGCATATTATCTTCTTTGGTACAACCAAAACCTGCTTTATTGTCCCGAACCGTAAAACGCATATTGATATTTCGAGCAACCGAAGGTAGTTTTTCCCAAGTAGCGGTAGCATTAGAAACAATATCAGCGATTTTTGGGATAGTACGATTTAGGCTTGTTGTAGGCGTGAGTGAGCGAAAAAGCGAACCTGTAGTCGCTGTTCCAGTTGGTGCGGTGGAGATAACTGCTGCGTCCATTTGCTCCCAACAACCCGTGATTGCATCGCCATCGGTATCTGCACCAACGCCTACCAAAGTAAAAGGCGTAGAAATCGGAATAGAATAATCTAATCCAGCATTTGCCGTAGGCGAAGTATTGCCCGTAGCGGTAACTACAGCGCAGGTATTTCCAGTTCCTGTGATAAAAGACATCATAGTAGCCAAACTCGCTGCATGAAAATAAGCATCAGAATTACTTTGAACATTTACGGGCGAACAAATACCAGCATAGGCTTGAATAGTTGTTCCACTTCCAGGCTCGTAGGCATTTCCAGCAGAAACATTACCTGTGGAACAATTACCCGTACTTGCACTTCCTGCTGCAAATGTATGCGGGCCGCCCCATTGATGTCCCATTTCGTGCGCCACATAATCTACATCAAAAGGGTCGCCTACGGGCGAAGAACTCCCTGTAACACCTCTTGCTTTACCTGTTCCACAAGGAGAATTGAGCGTAGCTACGCCGCCGCCGCCTGTACTAAAAACGTGTCCAATATCGTAATTTGCTGTTCCAATATTGGCATCACAAGTTGTTTGATTTTGCGTAAGCATACTACTTCCGCTTGTATTTGTGTAGGGGTCGGTACTCGTTGTGTAGTTTGTAGTGCCATTAGGACCAGAAGGGCCTGTGGCATAAATTACTTTCCAGTTATCGGTTATGATGTTCATTCGCAAAGCAAAATCACGCTCATAAATGCCATTTACTCGGTTCATAGTGGTAGTCATAGCTGCTTGTGTGAGCGCAACCGTTCCGCCACAAAAAGTAGAATACTCTACCGTGCAAGCCAAAGCCAAACGATAGGTGCGCAAAACACCACAATCGCCAGCACGTGCTGCTTCTGCGACAGGCATTTTTTGACTTAATATTTCGATATTTTCTTCTAAATCATCAAAATTACAAACGTAATCTTTGCCTTTGGGTTTGGCATAATCTTTTTTCCAATATACTGTATAGTATTGATTATCAAGATGATAGTAAGGGTCTATAAAAATAGTTTCTTTATCGTTGGATAAAATCATGGCGTGAAAACCTGTTGGTGTAAAATCAAAACGTGCGTAAGTGCTTTTATCTGTTAAACTCATACCGCAATAAGTTTTGATTTCTGGAAACTTGGTTTCTAATCCTTTTTCCATGATAGGGTCGTCGTAAATGACAAAATCTTGTCTTCCTCCGTCAGGCGTTGGTAAGGTCAAAATGACTTCTGAAGGGTTGGTTTGAGGAAACTGTCTTTTTGGTGCAGCACTTAAAATATTTTGCAACTGACTGATATTCAGTTGATAAGTTTCATAACGTTGTGGAATAATACGTCGTTCAAGTGATTTTTGAACTATTGCTGTTTCATCTATTTTTTGAAATGGGGACATATTGTTTTGCCCGAAAACAATAGCATTGGGTATTGCGCAAAATAATGCGACTACGATAAATAAAAATTTTTGCATTTTTTGAAAATGTATGATTTGAACAGTTATGTTTTTGGAGAGTGGAATTATAAACACGATGTAAAAGTAGAATTTGTTGTTTTAAATACTCCTTTTTTTAATTTTTGCAAAAGTAGGTGTTTATAAGGAGTTGGGCTAAAATAATCATAATTTTTTTAATGGGAAGTCGTTGTAAAATAACAACGTAACTTCCTTGTAGTCAGTTATTTATGTTATTTTACAACGCCAAAAAAATTAACGATTATTTCTATACGCCTATGTATTCAGGCTAATTTAGCTTATGTTATTTTTTTAAGTCGATTGAGAAAAAAATAATAAATAACTTCCTTACAGTCAGCTATTTATCACTTTTTTCTCAACGACAAAATAACATAAACTAAATTTTAACGCCTACCTACTTATATTTATTTTATATTAAAATAGATAATATATTATTTGATTTTTTATTTCGCATCAGGTGGTGTCGCATCATACAAAACGGAGTTATCCGTACAGATTTTTTTGCTCACTTG
>JANMGN010000548.1:0-5004 GCA_031374645.1 Chitinophagales bacterium
CAAATTTTAAGAAAATAAATTTGCTTCTAAGTAGTTGGACTAAAATAATCACAATTTTTTTAAAGGGAAGTCGTTGTAAAATAATAACATAACTTCATTTTATTCAGCTACTTATGTTATTTTACAACAACAAAAAATTCCCGATTATTTCTATACGCCTACTTACTGACAAGAGAGTCCTCTGACAATTCAGAAAAAGTTGTAAATGGCTTTTGAGCGAAAGTAAAATTCGATATGAAAAAAAGTAATAAAGTTAATGCACGCATGGTTTTGTTGTTTTAATCAGTAAATTATTGTTTTACTATCATCTGCTGTCCTAAGATTTTACCTTTTTCATCTTTTATTTGGGCAATATAAACACCTTTGGGCAAATCGCTACTCACTTCTATACTATTTTTATTCAATAGAAAAATGCCCACGATGCGCCCATTGATGTCTGAAAGTTGTACTTCGCTTGCTCCTTCTATGCTTTCTTGTAGAGAGAGTTGCGATTGGAAGGGATTGGGGTAAAATAGGTTTTTGGGAGTGTTTACAGTGCTAAGGGTTGTGATTGCGGTAATATCGCCATCGGAGTTAAGTTTATATAGTTTGATATATGTATTGCTGGTACTTGGTACACGCTCGGAACATTCTACTAAAAGTCCACTATCTTTGGTTACTTTTAGAGAAATAGGCGCATGGGAAGGCAAATCATATAATTTTCCCCATAGTAAATCAAGGTTGCTATTGTATTTATAAATACCAACCTGAGCTCCCAAAGAGCCTTGAAAATAAATATCTCCGTTAGTTGCAAAAGCAAAAGGATTACTTCCTGACGGGATTACTTTACAGTGACTGACGGTTGCTCGTTTTATCATTTTAAAATTAGAATCGCGAATATCAATCGTCGCTATCCTATCGTCACACACATTGTTTTTAAAACGTCCTGAGTAGGCACAATAGATTTTATCTGAGTGTGATACTCCTGTAAGTCCGTCACCGAGTGTACCCGATCCTTCTTTATCTATTTCTGCTGGCAAAAGTAATTTTCCTGCCCTATCAAATTTCCCCATCAAACCAGCATTATAAGGAATATTAGAAGGAAACATTTGTGTATTTAACTCTCCAAAAGTATAAATAAAATCGTTTGTAATAAAAGAATTATATAAAAACCCTTGTACTGCATTTAGTTCTTTTACATTCCAGAATTTTTCTGCTCCGATACCAATTTGCTCGTATCTTACGCCCTTTGATTGTGGAAAAGAACCAATAGAGTCCATGATAAAATAATATTGGAGTAGAAATAAAGTATCTTTTTGAACAAAAATAGCGTCAGACTTATGGACTTTAATACCAAGAGTAGTGATAGAAGAACTGGTAGCATACTTATTTGGTAGCTTTCCAATTTTTTTTTGTGACACAATTTTCAAGTCATTGCTAATTTCAAAAATTTCTCTTTGTATTTTACTTGATGCAAGCAAGTAATTGTCAAAAGGTGCAGGATAGCCCGTAGCAACAAAATAATTTTTGCCGTCTTGTCGCTCTAAATAACCTGAATATCGGATTGTGTCGTTACCCAAAACCAGAGAATCTGTAATTTTTCCATTTTCGTTTATTTTAAAAAAACGAAATCGATAGACTGGGTCTCTCGCAGGTACAGCATATATATAGCCATCTGGAATTTGTATTGATTGGAATAATATATCAGGTACGCCAGAGAGTTCCGAAAATGGCGTTAAATTCGACTGCGCCATAACAGTAATTTGGCTTATCGCCAAAAGAAAAAGGAAGATAATACGCATGATAATTGTACTTTTATGGTTAATTTATTGTTTTACCATCACTTGTTGTCCTAAGATTTTTCCTTGTATATCTTTGATTTGTGCAATATACGCACCTTTTGGCAAATCGCTATTTACTTCAATCACATTATTGCTTAATGCAAAAACGCCTACGGTGCGACCACTGATGTCATACAAAGTAACTTCGCTTGCGCCTTCTATGTTTTCTTGTAGGGAGAGTTTGGTTAATACTTCAGTATTTTCCGATTAACTACCATCCCATCTTCAAAAACTACATTTAAAAAATAAATACCTTTTGAAAAATTACTCAAATCTATTTCTTGCTGACTATCTGATATTGAGTTTTCGCTCCACAAGATTTTTCCATTGAGATCGTACAAGTTATATTGGACTTGGATTGCTTCGTCTAATACTACCCTTACTGATTTTTCAGTAGGAATAGGATATACAGAGACTTTATATTGCCTTAGTGTTTCTTTTTCTTTTACAGCTGTAACTTTTTCAATGTCTGCTTTACTAATCAGTGCCAAACCAAAGCAAGAAGAGTCTTTGTCACCTTTACTTTTCAGACAATCCCAGTACTGATAGTGTAAAATTATATCTTTGCTTGGTAATACGCTTAATCGGGTGGGAATTGCATCACGAATAGCACTAGAACTATTTATTTTTGCTATCTTTTTTAGTTTTCCCGTGACATGATTGAGCTGATAAAAATTAATATTTATGGAATCGCTAGCACTGGCGGCTGAAACATAGTAATTATTTTCATCTATTTTGCCAAATGCAAAATAGTATTCTTTCGTAGGATTAAACCAATAACGCCACTTCACGTTGCCCTCTAAATCTATTTTGGTCATATAAAGTGCAAAATTAGTAAAATCTTTATTAAATGATTGATAAGTACTATCTGCTTGACCGACGAGAATAAAACCGTCTTTGGTATTTATAATGTTTAAAATTGAATAATTATTGTAAATTACTTTTTGGATGTACTTATTACTAAGGATTTTGCCCGTAGTATCCATTTTCACTAATTGTAACCTGCTCAAGGAAGAATCTATATCTGAATTGAACTCAGAATAAGTGATGAGCCCATACAAAGCATTTCCAACTGTATTCAAATCTGAAACTTTCCTAATTTCTTTTACTTCTAAATCTTGTGCAGAAAAAGCTTGAAGCGTATCTATTTTATCAAATTTCGTAACATTCATTTTTCTTAGTGTCCAGCGAATATCTCCTGCAGCCGCACCATCAAAAATATAATAGTGCGTCCCTGAAGAGTTATTAGAAAAGCGATTAAGAATTCCACCTGTACCCCAAAAACGATACTCCGTTTGTTCTTTTCTATAATCTTTATAAAAAATTTCTACTCCTGTTTCGCTATCATATACACTTTTGGCAATGCCTCCCCAAGGTAGAGATGGAGATTTAGGGTATTGAATACCTGTACGAGTACCTAATATCTCGATATTCCCTTTTCTATCAAACAAAGCCGTAGAGCCAAAATACTGTGCACTATCAAGCATTGGCGTTTTGTAATTTCGAGATGATTTCCACAAGATTTGTCCATTATCAACATTTAATTTCATCAGTTGCCAACCCAATCGTAGTGTATTGAATACGTAGGTGTCGTTTCCTTTAGTCAATATTTTTATTGGAATAACATTTCCAGGTTTGTTTCCATTTCCAATCAGTAGTGGCTCTATAAAATCAGTGCGCCACTTAGGAGTTAAAGTCGGTTGAGCAATAACTGTACTAATGTACTGCAATAATAAAAAGAGTAGCGTTATTTTTTTCATCATAAAGTGGGTTTAATGTAAATTTTAGAGCGTGGTAATGGAAGTGAACCTCGAATTACCACACTCTAAAATTAATTTTTATTGGTAGATCTCTATTTGATAATAATTTTTTCAGTCACGAATTGTCCATCGGACTTCATAATTTTTAGTAAATACATTCCTTTTTGTACCTCTGTCACATCTATATTACTCAGACCATATTCTATTGGTTGCTGGGTGATAAGTTTTCCTTCTAAGTCAAAGAGATAACTATTACCAACAATAGCTTCCTCACACCTAATCTGAATCAGGTCTGTTACTGGATTTGGATAAACTGTAATCCATGTCGTTTTATCATCAAACTTAGATAAAATATGTTTTATTGAGCCTGTTTCTGCCGCTATTTCTTTTTTTCCAGTTAGACTTCCACAAGTGAATACACAGGGAGTCTGCGAAAACCATTTAATAGGCGAACCAGCAGGATTAAAAGTAGGTTTAGGAGGTTTCGGACCTCCACAGAATCCTGAACTTTCGTCTATTTGCTGTTCTTTAAATGTCATCATTTGTGTTGCTTCATCGTAGCAATAACTTCTACTAAATTTACAACAACGACTTGAAACACAAGGTACTTGTTTTGACACTTTTTTTCCGCCCGAAGTACCAAACCATATAGACGTACAGGTAGCATTAGAATAACCAATTTGTACAGACCTAAGTGTTTCATTACAATCAAAAAGTAGAGGATTGCCACTGTTCAGGACAACACTTGTTGCTTCAATATCAATCAACTGTCTTCCAACTGAAACGTTGAACCTTTTTAGGTAAGTAGATAACCCTAATTCAGTCAAATTCTCAAGAAAAGTATTGAACGCCTCACATCCAATAGAACCACCGACGGCTTGTTGTACATCGTAAATTTCTGTTTCTGGACCACAAGCACGCAGGGTATAAGTCACTTGCAACTGACAATTGGGGAAATCTGGAGGTGTTACAAAAGCAGTCAGTATCTGTTCCTCACAGTCTGGTGGTGGTGGTGGTGGACAACTCACTTGCGCATTAGCATCTGAGAAAAGACCAAATACAATTGAAAATATTGTAATAAGCGAGAAAATTTGTAATTTTTTCATTTTTTTACTTAATTTTGTGTTTTAAAAATTTTTGTTAATTTTTTGGCTGCTTCCACGCTCCGCAAAAAGTTGGAAGTAGCCTTTTTGAAATAGTTATTTTAGGTTAAAATAATCTCGAAACAAAATAATCGCCTTTACTCGAGTTGGTTGATTTTTTTCGTTTCTAAATAATATTACAAAGATAAAAATACTTTGTTGATTTTGCAAGGACAGTTTACCTGTTTTCACTAACGTCAAATTTTAAGAAAATAAATTTGCTTCTAAGTAGTTGGACTAAAATAATCACAATTTTTTTAAAGGGAAGTCGTTGTAAAATAA
>JANMGN010000550.1:0-6652 GCA_031374645.1 Chitinophagales bacterium
AAACAGAAACAAAAGGATTTCCATCATCTTCATTAAATTGCAATACATAACCTGTTGAAAATGTTTCACCTACTGCTCCACAACCTTCTATCGCAACGGTCGGATAACTACTTCCAGGATGTCCGATAGCCTGCTCAACTATCATGCGTATCGTTTTTCCTTTGGCATCAAAAATATAATCTTGTGACGCATTGGGTAATAAAGTGGGTATATTTTGGGTTTTAAAAATAATATCATCTTCGATAACTAAGCCGTTTTTGGGCGTAGAGGCATTTTTTCCAATATTTTTAACCGTAAAAACAGCTTGATTATTTTGACATTTTGCGCTTACTTCCATACTCGAGCCGTCCCAATTTGCATTAGGCGAAGCACAAATCGTATCTGGATAAATGTGCGCCGAAACAGTATGCGTTTGCCCTAAAATAGTGCTATTACAATTTTTGTCGAGCGTTGCAGAAACATTAAATTTTCCACAAATGCCAGACGGAATAGTGTTTAGATTGCAGCGAAATTTGTTGTTTCCAAGCGATTGTACGTTTGCTAATCCAAATTGTATGTCCTCAAAAAATTCATCAAACTCTACAATAATATAAGAATTTGTAGCATTTTCAGTTCCTCTATTGCAAAAAGAAACGCTGTAAGTATTTGTCGCACAGCGAGTTAGCTTCGGCGCACTCACATTGACTTCCATATTTGGACAATTGACAGCCGCACGAACAGGGAAATCTATATTTACAGTATCGGTCGATTGGTCGATTTTAGCACTAAACGAAGTTTGACATACTTTTTTCCAATAAGAATTTTGTAAAAGCAAAGTAACATCGTACTCGCCTGTATCGACAGCTACGCTAAAATCACCGTTTGCCTTAGAATACGCAACATAATTTTGCTTTTTTGACTTCACACTTATCAACCAATCTCCCAGTGTTGTTTCGCCATTATCGTATTTGCAATTGGTTATTTTATCAAAAAACACCTTGCCTTTTATAATTCCAGATGCCGCTACGCCGCTGCCATTTGTTTTTACACAATAAATATCATTAGTCAAATCACCCGAAGAACCTGTCATAAAATAACCACCATCACTCGTAGCTATAATATTGTTAAATGCCTCATAACGAGTGGATTGTCCAATATTTTGGCTCCAAATTTTAGTACCATCTTTGTCTATTTTTATCAAATACCCATCAACATTCACAGCGTTTGTAGCCTGATTTCCTGCCAAAGTAAAAGAACCATCTTGATTAGCGACTACACTGTACGCTTCATCTTCAAAATTTCCACCAAACGATTTTGTCCATATTTCATTGCCATCAGCATCTATTCTCAAAGCCAATATATCAATATTTTTTTTAGTACGTCCAGCAATTACAAAACCATTGTCTTTTGTGACTGCAATACTATTCCCTTCATCTAAATCTGCACCTCCATAAGTTTTGAACGAAAGTGGAACGCCAGATTTACTGACTTTTACCACTAAAACGTTTTTATCTAACTTTCCCGAAGCATCTTTTGTTTGGGTTGTACCTACAAAAACATAACCATCACTCACTTCTACCACATCTCGAGCATCTTGATTTCCAGCACCGCCTGTTGCATAAGACCAAACAGTTTGCCCATTTTTATCCAAAACAAAAATATAAGCGTCGTAATCAATACCATTAAATGTAGAACCTACACCAATGTAATTACCTGATTTTGAGGCAATTATAGCGGAAGCCTTATCGTCGTTTGCATTACCAAATTTGCGTGACCAAGTTTCATTTCCAGCAGCATCTGTCTTAACAACATAAAACTGATTGTTAGAATTCGCACCGCCTTCGATGTCTGAGTAGCCCGCCAAAACAAAGCCACCATCGTTTGCAGTAGCAATATCAAAGCATTGATCTTTAAAATTTCCTCCGTAAGTTTTGTTCCAAAGCACTTTTCCTTCAAAATCAACTCTTGTCAGCAACATATCGAAAGTTTTGACACCAAAACTCTCAGAAATACTGCCAATAGCAAAGCCTCCATCGGGCGTTTGAACAGCCGCCGAACCTATATCAGTCGTATTTCCACCATAGTTTTTGATAAAACCTTGTGAAAATACAGTGAATGAAGTTATAAAAAATACAAAAAATAAGACAATACGGTTCATAAATAGAGGATTTTTAAGTAAAAAAGTAGCTAATTAACGGTGCTACCTAAAAAAAGCAATAAACAATAGCTATATAAACCTTGAAATATAAAAAATATTGTGGTTAATATACGTTATTGCCTATTGCTCGCTACCGAATTAGTTTTCAAAGGTAAAATCGGTTTGTAGGACTGGGACGAAATATTCAAGAAATACAAGCAATAATCGCTTATTTCTTTTGAATATTCCGCCGTTCCTGAAAATTGGTTTTGGAACGAGCCACTCTACATCTTGGGAACACAGAAGGCTTTTGGAAAATCTCAGGTTTTTGGAAAAAGAATTACGCTTTTGACAGCGTAATTCTGTACTAATTTAGGTTTTGGGAATGACATACTTGGGAAAATATGCCATTTTTTGGTACTAAGAAATCGGTTTTGGAAAATGCTTTACTGGTACTCGTACTATTGTATGTGTTATTTACTCTTTTCGTAATTGTGTTTTGTTGGGTTAAATTAATTTTTAAAATTTGCTCTCTCGATTGCCCTCTCTTTCTGCTCTGAAAAAGAGGGCAATCCCTGAAAGCGACTTTAACCTAAACAACAAAAAATTATAATCTCACTTCATTCCCTTAACGCTTCATCATCGAATCAAAACTATGCAGGGCGGCGAAGAAAAAACCTTCATCTTGATTCGTAACCAACAACAATTTTTATTTAATCAACGATACAAAGATGCGGACATTTTTTTTTCTGGACAAATACAAAAAAAAGCATTTGTTGAATTTGTTTTTCTCAATTAAAAAGCGTATTTTTGTATAAATTATTGATAATCAACATTTTATCGAAAAATAAAAATTAATAAAAACCTTGTTTTGTTGAAATTTGTTTAAAATACTACAAAAATAATTATGCAGAAAAGTCATTTAATTCAAGTGTTTCGTACCTTTTCTAAAAAAGAAATTAGAGATTTTAAGAAGTGGATTAGCTCTCCGATGCACAATCTTAGAGAAGATGTCGTGAAATTACATGATTATTTGACCACAAATGACAATTTTGCAAACGATAGCAATTTAGATAAAACATTGATTTTCAATTATTTATATCCAAAAGAAAAATTTGACGACGCTCGAACACGCCAAACCATGTATTTTTTTATGGAATGTTTGGAAAGTTTTTTAATTTATCAAAAATTTTTAGAGGACGAAACTCGACAACAAAGTTTTTTGGCAGCTGTTTATAAAAAAAGAGGACTTCATAAGGCATTTAAAAAAACGGTCAATACTTTTTTGGAAAAAAAAGAAAAGGAACAAAAGCAAAATGACGCTTTTTTTCTAAACGATTATGAAATTCAAAAAGATTTATTTGACTACAGCAATAAGCACGAACGAAGCGAACATACCAATTTTGATGCGCTACAAGCTGCCTTAGATAATTTTTATTTAATCAATAAATTAAAATTAGCTTGCGTTGCTTTTTATCATAGCCGTATTTTTAAAGTAAATTATGACATCAAGCTCTTAGATGAAATTATTGCGCACGTCACAGCTATTCCGAACAAAGAACCTTTAATTGATACCTATTATAATGTATTGATGACATTGAAATTTCCAGAACAAGAAAGTTATTTTGAAGATTTAAAAGAAAAAATAATCCAATATACGCCTTTTTTTACTTGGAATGACGGACACGAGATTTATTTATTTGCCATAAATTATTGTGCAGCAAAACTCAATCAGGGCAAAAGCGAATATCGACGTAATGTTTTTAACCTTTACCAAAATGGTATAGAACTTGGCTTTTTATTAGAAAACGATATTATTACCACTTATACGTTTAAGAATGTAGTCGTATTGGGTATTCATTTGAAAGAATTAGAATGGGTCGAACAATTCATACACGAATACCAGCAAAAACTCGAAGAAAAACAGCGACAAGGCACAGTAGATTTTAATTTGGCAATGTTGTACTACGCCAAAAAAGATTACCGAAAAGCGCAACGTCTTTTGGCAGCCTTTGAGGTCGATGATTTGCTCATTACGCTCAACGCAAAATTTTTGCTCATTAAAATATATGTAGAAGAAAGCGAATTTGATTTGCTCGATACACATTTGGCTACGATGCGTGCTTATCTGAACCGAAAAGAAATTTTGGGCTACCATAAAGAAGTCTATAAAAACGTAATTCATTTTACAAAAAAAATAAACCGAGTAAATCCTTATACCAAAGTAGAAAAAGAAAAATTAATCCTCGAAATAAAAGAAACAAAAGCCTTAGCAGACAAAGAATGGTTTATAAAGCAAGTGGAAATGCTCTAAGGAGTAATTAAAATGTATAAGAAAAATTAAAAATATAAACAACTCACAATCAATTTTATAGCCAAGAAAGGGCGCAATATATCAAGTCCTATTAATGGCATCGTCCTACTAAAATCAACCATACAATGCACTATTACAAACTTGGGGAAATACCTCACAAACGACATACACAGTTTCGCAAACCCGACGGCGAACTCTACAAAGAAGAACTCTTCTCTACCGAAGGTTTTAGCGACAATTCTTCTTTGTTGTACCATGCAAATCCGCCTACGCAAATTGTACAAGTAGGCGAACCTCGCAATGTAGCACCAAAACTCGTTTCAGATAAACAACTGAAACACAGGTGTTTAAAAGGATTTCACGTACCAGCCGAAGACGATTTTTTAGAAAGTCGAAAACCCGTTTTGGTCAATGCCGATTGTAAAATTATTTTTGCTGCGCCACGCAAAAGTATGACCGATTATTTTTACAAAAATGCCGACGCAGATGAAGTAATTTTTGTTCATGTAGGTAGCGGAACGCTCAAAACGATGTACGGAAACCTCCGCTTCAGCTATGGCGATTATTTGGTCATTCCGAGAGGAACGACCTATCAAATGCACTTCGACGATACCAACAATCGCCTCTTAATAGTGGAAAGCACAAGCGCAATCACGACACCAAAACGATACAGAAACTCTTTTGGGCAGCTTATGGAACATTCCCCTTTTTGCGAACGTGACATTCGGAAACCTTCCGAACTCGAAACGCACGACATACAAGGCGATTTTTTGTTTTACATCAAAAAACAAGATATGCTCTACCCGTATCACTACTTAAATCATCCGTTTGACGTGATAGGTTGGGATGGTTTTGTCTATCCCTATGCGTTTTCGATACATGATTTTGAGCCAATTACAGGCAGAGTGCATCAACCGCCGCCTGTACATCAGACTTTTCAAGCACGTGGCTTTGTAATTTGCTCTTTCGTACCGAGATTATATGATTATCATCCGTTGTCGATTCCTGCACCTTATAATCACTCAAATATTGATAGCGACGAAGTTTTATACTACGTAGATGGCGATTTCATGAGCCGAAAACACGTAGAAAAAGGAATGATTACGTTGCACCCTGGCGGTATTCCGCATGGGCCACATCCAGGAACGGTCGAAAAATCTATTGGCAAAAAAGAAACGCAGGAGTTAGCTGTAATGGTAGATACTTTTCGTCCGCTACAAATGACAGAATACGCAGCGCAAGTAGAAGATGGCGAGTATTATAAGAGTTGGTTGGTGTAGGTAATTTTTATAAAAATAAAAACTTTACTTGCAAATCTCACAGTCTTTAAAAGACTTGAGTAGTTGGGCTAAAAATAATTACAATTTTTTAAAAGGAAAATCATTGATTATTTCTATACGCCTACTTACAGAGTTTGCAAGTAAAGTTTTACTAAAAAAAATCTAAGTCCATTTCTTCTGCTTCAAATTCTATACCTTAAAAAGTACAAAAAATCATTTTATAAAATAAATAATTCTGAACTAAGAGTTCAAATTCTTCTCCTACAAACTGACATCACGAAGTGCAAAAATTTAGTAAATTAATATTTTTCATAAGCATTTTATAGAAAAACTGTACCAAACTTACTATTTACTGCTTATTTATGTGGCTTTTTTTATTCTTTATTCAACCAATCTTTTAATACTTTTTGTAAAAAAGGCAGTACAATCCAAACCATTGTTGGAACGACAAGTAAGGTAAGCGTCATGGTTTTTAGCGGTACTGGCAACGGTGCAATAATGGGCGACATAAGATAAAAATAAGTCGTAATCGTTGGATAAATGCCGAGCCATATCATCACAGCCGTTTTCCATTTTGGTATTTTTTGCATAAATAAATTTTATAATTATTTGAAAATCAATATTTTATATTTTCTAATCCAATACCTGCAACGCCAATTTTAGGCTTTCTCTCATTTTGGTAGCATCGGGCTTGGACAGTAAATTTTTAACACAAAGATTAATAATTTTTGCCTTAATAATGACTTTAATATGAAAAATTTATTTGTATTTTTTTGTTTATTTTCCTATCAACATCTTTTGGCTTGTTGTGGCTATGTTAATCCTAATATTTTTTCGATTTTACATCAAAAAGAAGGTCTATATTCTTTTTTTACGGTACGAGTTGATAGTAGTTTTTTTATGCAAAATAGTTCTTTTATATCAAAAGCAACTGTTTTAGAG
>JANMGN010000553.1:0-1578 GCA_031374645.1 Chitinophagales bacterium
CTATTTTAATTGCCATTTTTTTAAATTTTGAAACAAAAATATGCCCTTATTTCCATAAAACATGACTTCTTTTACTATTTTTACAACCTATTTTGAACCTTTTACTTTATCACTTAATATTTTACAGTAAGAAAAATATTACTCTTTTTTGTATATTCATAATTTATCTTGTTACTTTTTACTTATGTGATAGTTGGAATCATGCAGCATTTGAAGGCGATTCTTTTGGCTACTATGCTCATTTACCTGCTACTTTCATACATTCCGACGTAGGAGATTACAGCAAAACATTTGCAGCTGTAAAAAATTATCCTGAAGGCAGAAATATAGCCGACCCCAAAATAGACAAATACGGTATCCGCCCAACACCTTCTGGAAAATATGCTATAAAATACTCACACGGTATGGCACTGCTATGGCTACCATTTTTTACAATAGCACATTTATTTTGCAAAATAACCCAACTCTACCCTACCGATGGTTTTAGTAAACCTTATATGCTACTCGTTGGTTTATCCATGATTTTCTACATCATAATAGGTTTAAATTTTTTATGGAAAATACTATTCCGTTATTTTGACGAAAAAATAACACTACTCACTATTATCGCTATTGCACTGGCAACGAATTTATTATACTTTACAGTTTATAATAATTTGATGTCGCACGCCATTTTATTTGCTATTTATTGTGGATTGATATACGCAACAGATAGTTTTTTTCGCAGCCCTTCGAAACGCTGGGCAAGTTTAGTGGCAGCTTGCGTTGCTATGATTATACTGATAAGAATGAACGAACTGTATTGTATTTTAATCCCTTTGTTTTGGGATTTCGTACCAAAAAATATGACTTCAATTATAGAACGCTTTAAAATATGCTTTAAATATTTTCTACTTCCTTTTACTTTTTTTATTTTTGGCTTAATGTCTATCCAATTTTTTTATTGGAAATATGTAGCAAATCAATGGCTTTATTACGCTTATGTAGGCGAAACCTTTGATTTTAAGCATCCACATATTATAGACGGTTTATTTTCTTTTGAAAATGGCTGGCTCGTTTGGACACCAATTATGACATTCGCTCTATTAGGTCTATTTTGGCTTCGTCGCTTTGCGAAAGCAATTTCAACTCCTATTTTCATTATTATACCTTTGCACATTTACATTATATACAGCTGGTGGTGCTTTACTTACATAAATGGCATGGGATCCCGACCGATGGTAGAAATGTATGCTTTATTGGCATTTCCTCTTGCAACAATTAGTGCAATAGAGCCTACAAATAGACTTTTTAGAAATATTAAAAATGCTGCACTAATATTGCTAATTACTTTTTTTACTTGGTTAAATTTTTTCCAAACCTACCAACAACAACAAGGGTTGATGGTAAGCTCCGAGTGTAAAAGGGAGTTTTATAAAGAAATGTTCGGACGCAGTTACTCCACGCACTCATCATTGGTTGCCAATATGTGCAACGAACATGATGCACCGTCATCAGCAATCAAAATTAGTGATTTGTATAAAAATAATTTTGAAGATTCTACCCCTGTTAAATACACAAGTAGTCCTGTTTCAAGCG
>JANMGN010000584.1:0-2047 GCA_031374645.1 Chitinophagales bacterium
CAGAGTTGTTTTTTGCTAAAAATTCAAGAATTTTTCCTTGTACTTTTTCATGCAAATTAGCATCGTGATTGACAATTCTAAGGTCATTTCGTTGTAGCCACTCAAACAGAAAAGGATTACAAAGCACGATTTCTGAGTAGCGGTCAGTATGTGGAATTACGTCCATTCCGACGGTTTTTTCCATCAAATGCAAAATATTGACTACTACTTTAAATTGTTTTTCTACCGTATCTAAATGTGGAAAATGCCACTGCAATTCGGGGCTAAAAAATTCTGTATTGATATTCCAACTCGCCATACCATAAAGACTTGCCACTACGCCACATTCCCAAATCGGCAAAATATGTATCGAATTTTGTGCCTTTGGCAAAGTCAAAGCGTATTTTACAATATTCCAAAAACTACCAATCGTACGGACATTAATTCCGACCATTTTGGTTTGTTTAAGCCATTGATTATCAGTACATTGTACAACAGGGCTTTCAATATTTTCGCTGTATTGAAATGCGGAATAGACCTGTTTGCCGTATTTTTTTTCTAAAAGATAAAATACATTATGTGGTGACAAATGCATGATTTCTTCTGGTAAAACACCTTCTACAAAAGAGTTTTTTTGCTGTATATATTGATAAAAACGATATGGTTGCACTTGTTGGTTAAATTGCAAAAATGCTTGAATTGCTAACAATTCAAGCATTTTTATTTATTTTATAAAATTACGTTTTACTTTAAAATCTCCGCTTTTGCAGCATCTAAAATGGCGATTGCTTTTTCACCATTTGAAGATTGCGAATAAACTCTCAAAACAGGTTCTGTACCCGAAGCTCGGAACATTACCCATTCGCCTTTGCCAAAATTAAATTTGAAACCATCTACGTCTTCCATAGAAGTCACTTTGTACGAGCCGAAAGATTTATAAACTCCAGTTTTACAACTTTGTAAAACTTTTTGCTTTATTTCTTCCGTAACATGCAAATCGTAGCGGTCGCAAGCAAAAGAGCCTACAATAGCGTACACTTCTTGGATTAAATCTTTTAAAGTTTTGCCTGTTTTTGCCATATATTCCATCACGACTAAGCCAATCCAAATACCGTCACGCTCGGGAATATGTCCTTTGACAGCCAATCCGCCCGATTCTTCGCCAGCAACCAAAATATCTTCTTGCGTCATTATTTCTGCCAGATATTTGAAGCCAATTTTGGTAACCGTAGTTTCTAAACCGAAGTGTTTTGCCATATCAATCATTTTTTCTGTTACAGAAAAAGTAATCGCCACTTTGCCTCTCAGTTCCTTGTATTTGAACATATACAACAATAAAAGCAACAAAATATGATGGGAATCGACAAAATTTCCGTCTTCATCATACAAACCGATACGGTCAGCGTCGCCATCATTTGCCAAACCAACGTTACAATCCGAATTTTTCAGCAACTCAGAAAGTTCCAAAAGGTTGCGGTGAATAGGCTCAGGAGCTTGTCCGTGAAAACCTGGATTATTATCGCAGTGCAGCGTAGTAGCGTTCGGAATCAAGCGTTGCAAAGCGGTTTGTCCAGCACCATACATGGCATCGTACGCCAATTTTATGTTAGATTTGCGGATAAGTTTTAGGTCAAAATTCTTTTCGGCGTGCGCCACATACATATCTTCCAAATTGATGTATTTTATTTTGCCTTTTTCCATCAATTCTGCAAAGGAAGTCATTTTTTTACTTACTTTTTTTCCAATAAGGTCTTCTACTTCTTGCACTTGCGCAGGCAGCATTGGTCCACCAGCACTTGATTTGAGTTTGTAACCATTGTAAGTATGCGGATTATGGCTCGCTGTAATCACAACGCCGACATCTGATTTTGTTTTTACCACACCAAGCGAAACCATCGGAGTGCTTACAAAACCTTTCGCCAATTGCACTTTTATATTGTAAGAAGCCAACATTTGAGCCGTAGCTTCGGCAAACATTTCGCCACCAAAACGACAATCGTGACCAATAATAGCTTTCTTCATACCACATTTTTTCATCCATTTTGCAGTAGCTTCCGCCACACGCAAT
>JANMGN010000613.1:0-1676 GCA_031374645.1 Chitinophagales bacterium
GGAACGAATCCTGCCTCAGCAGCTATGGCGGGAATGCAAGTAATTGTAACAAAAACCCTCGAAAATGGGAATATTGATGTGGATGATTTGCGTGAAAAAGCCATTTTACACGCGGCTAATTTATCTTGTTTGATGGTTACGTATCCTTCTACGCATGGTGTTTTTGAAACAGAAATAAAAGCGATTTGCGCCTTGATACACAAACATGGCGGAAAAGTATATATGGACGGTGCTAATATGAATGCGCAAGTTGGTCTGACAAGTCCAGGTCTGATTGGTGCAGATGTTTGTCACTTAAATTTGCACAAAACATTCGCAATTCCACACGGCGGCGGCGGTCCTGGCATGGGGCCGATTTGTGTAAATAAAAGTTTAGCTCCATTTTTGCCTTCACATCGTTACATAAAAACGGGTGGAAAACAAGCTATTACTTCGGTATCTTGGGCACCGCATGGCTCGGCAAGTATTTTGCTAATTTCTTACGCATATATTAAGATGTTGGGCGAAAAAGGCGTTTTAAATAGCACAAAATACGCTATTTTAAATGCAAATTACATCAAAGCTCGTTTAGAAAATGAATATCCTGTGTTGTACGCTGGCGAAAAAGGACGTGCTGCACACGAGTTGATTATCGATTTACGTCAGTTCAAGGCATTAGATGTGAGCGCAGAAGATGTTGCAAAACGCTTGATGGATTATGGTTTTCATGCGCCAACTTTGTCTTTCCCTGTGGCTGGAACAATTATGATAGAGCCTACGGAAAGCGAAGACAAAGCAGAGCTCGACCGTTTTTGTGATGCGCTTTTAGCCATCAGAAAAGAAATAGATGAAATCGCTACGGGCGAAGCAGATAAAGAAAACAACGTGCTGCACAATGCACCGCATACCTTGGCACTCATCACTTCTGACAACTGGGATAAGCCTTATTCACGTGAAAAAGCAGCTTTTCCATTGCCTTATTTGCACGAAGGTTACAAGTTTTGGGCAAGTGTAGGTCGTATCAATAGCGCACACGGCGATAGAAATTTGGTTTGTACTTGTTTGCCAATTGAAGCGTACGCTTAATTGATCTTTAGTTTTTTGAGAATAAAACAAAAGCCACCTTAGATAAATCAAGGTGGCTTTTTGTTTTATAATTTTTTTGGGTAGGCTGCTACAAACGTTCCATTTTTGAAATACAAAGTATCGTTTCTTTCCGAACTATAAAATGATAAGTCAAATGTACCTTCTACTCTATTATTCTCTTTGTCTATTTTGGTAAAAGTAATATGATTTGTCTTATCCACTTCCACCAGATCAAAGTTCTCTTTCGGGTCTTCAAAACCCATTATGTCTCTAAATCTTCCATAAGAAACTCCAGAGATATTAGGCTTATCTAATACAAAACTATTTGCTATTGCTATTCGTTTTTCTTTTATTGGAATATTCATAAAAATTAATGACTCATATCTGGCTCCTGACAAATAATATGTCTCAATTCTAACTCTACATAGGGAATCGCCAGGTAGAAGGAAAGTAGTTACGTAGTCAGCAGCCCAAATTGGCTTTGCGATACTTGCCGAGTCTTCGTATTTAAAATAACGATTAGAACTCCCTTTACTCCACAGACGATAATCATCGGGTGAAATGTCATTTGTAACAATTGTTTCTTTACAGCAATGTGTAAATACAAATAG
>JANMGN010000828.1:0-13671 GCA_031374645.1 Chitinophagales bacterium
TTGTATTTTACCTCTTTCGTAATCACTTTCATCGCTTCTATCATAAACGTACCACTTCCGAGTGATGGGTCAATGATGTGTGGCAACGTATAATCTTTGTTGAGTTTTTGTATCGCCAACTCGTCTAATTTCAAGGCATACAACATAAAACGCACAATGGGCATTGGCGTAAAAAACTGTCCTTTGTCCTGTTTGAATTTGGAACGAGTAATACCTTCAAAAAAATCGCCTAAAATATCTTTGCCATCAACGGAATTGCGCCCTTCTAAAAAGGAAAACTCTTGTAAAGTTTGTACCGTAAAAACCAATTTATTGAGTGAAAACTTTTCTCTTTCGATGATTTTTGCTTCTGCCAAAACAACTTCATCGGTTTCATTCATTTTTTTGTTTTTAGCCCGTTTGAACAAATCATTCATGCGTTCAAAGAGTTTTTCAGGTGTTTCGGTATTTCCTTCGTAGCCTTTTACTTGAAAATCGTATTCTTGCCCTTCATTTTTTTCACTTTCATCGTGTATTTTAGCTAAAATAATATTAACCAACGCAAAGAAAATATCACTATCGGTAGAGCTGTTACCACCCCAAAGATAGTTATGCAACTTATCTGTTAGGGTACTGATTTGAGTTTCAAAAATCTGTCGGGTCAAATCTTTTTCACTTCCTTTGACAAAAGGAATTAATTTAGGCTTATCATAACCACCCACCAAACCGCTACCAATAGAAGGTCGTCCTGCGCTATCCCAATCATTGAAATTATCGTATTTTTCAAAATCAATAATCAAGACTTTATCTTTGATATTTGCACCGTCAAAATCAATAGAATACCAAACCAAGTATTTGACATTATTTTGCAATTTTGCCAAATTAAACAATTGTCCTTCTATGTGCTTTTGGTCACTATCCCATTTGTCAGGAGCTTTTGCTTCAATAAAAAAATGGGTATTTCCCTTTGCATCATAAACTAAAACATCATTTTCGCCTTTGTTTTCGCTTGCACGACCTGTTGTAAAGCGTTTTTCTAGTTCTAAAAACTGCGGCTTATAATCCAATTCATTGACTAAGCGGTACAACAAAAAAGCGCGTACAAACTCCTCGTCTGTCGTTTTAAAAGAATTTTCATGCTTTTTAACTTCATTGCTATATTTTACTTCGCCTTCGCCCAAGTCAATCTGTACCACATTATTTGTAGTAGAATGTTGAATGGTTTGATGTATTTTTTCTTTCCAAGTCATAGATTATCTAATGTGATATTTTTAAATATATTTTCTCTTAAACTACTTTTATCAAAATCTTTTCTAAAATTTATTTGTTTTAGCTCCTCCAAAATGACGGAGATGGTATCTTCTGGAACTTTCAAATAATCTTTTTCGTCAAAAAAGAAAGCTCCAAAATATTTTTTAGTTTCTTTAAAAATACTTTGACTGTTGATAAAGAAAAGTTTGCTTTCGATTAACCAATTTTCGTCAAAAGTTGAAATATCAGCCCTTGATAAATTTTGTTCGCAATAGAATTTCATACAAATAATTTTAATTAATTCTTCTTTTGCAAAATATTCATTTAAACCATTTCCTATGAGAATAGTAAGCGCATTTTGGCATAACTTTGAATGACTGTGTAAATCTATCATCGGAATTTTTTTGTTCGTTTTATCATTTCTTCAACTTTTTAAAATACTCCACCTTCTCCTCCGCCACTCGCAGCACCTCATCACTCAAAGCCTCATTTATCAAATCATAAGCGATTTTATCACTTAATAGTTTGATTTTTAGTTCTTTATAATCAGCACCAAAGAGTTCAGCGACGGTTTTTATCATCGCATCGTTGGCGTTTCGCTCGTTGCGTTCGATTTTAGAAAGCGTAGATTGGTCAATGTCTAAGGCTGCCGCTAATTTACGGAGTGGCATTTCACGAGCTTCTCGAAGCCGTCGTATGGTTGCACCCAAAGTTTCAATATTGGACATGGATATTTATTTTCTTGACAATTTTTGGCAAAAATATAAAAAATTTGGTAAGTAGTAAAATTTTGAGCGTTTTTTTTCAATAAAAAAACACTTAAAATTCTACATTTCAAGTGCTTTTACTGCTATTTCTTTGATAATTTTATTTTTGCAACACTATTTTTTGTGCATAAGTCTGATTGGCATTGATGATGTTTAGGAAATAGATACCGTTAGCGGCATTAGAAAGTTCTAAATCTATGACCTGTTCTGCGGTATAGTTATCGCCTGAAATATCTATTATTCTGCGTCCGAAACTATCAGTCACTTTTATTTCAGTCGTACTATCCGCTTGATAAGCCCCTTTAAACTTGATATGAATG
Source organism: Chitinophagales bacterium (assembly GCA_031374645.1). Classification (GTDB taxonomy): domain Bacteria; phylum Bacteroidota; class Bacteroidia; order Chitinophagales; family Saprospiraceae; genus CANHEE01. Next base: position 2,318 of record JANMGN010000828.1, read on the forward strand.
GCAGTATCGTGGCTTGGATTTGGATAAACCTCTGCACTGATACCCTTTTCATTTGCCTCAAAAGTTACACTTTGGATTTCTGTAAAATTTTCAGCGCCATCTTCGTCAATTACTCGAAGGCGATAATAAAAAGTATCGCCTTTTTGATGCGGAACAGTATTGTCCAACATATCATATCTTGTTGCAGTATGCGAGTGCCCTTCGGCTTTTTTGGTATCAATTTTTGTAAAATATTTTCCATCAGTGCTTCTTTCAATTTCAAATCGCACGACACTTTGCTCTGTTGCTGTTACCCATTCAATATGAACGTCTTTTTTATTTGCTTTTTCTACCACAAACCGTAAAAGCTCAATAGGCAATGCAACGCTCAAACAAGTGGTATTGGTTACAATCGTTGGTACCTGACCGCCCAAAATCGTAGCGGTAGCAGACGAAGGCACACAAAACCAACCTTGCAAAAGACCTTGATAAACGGTTGTGAACTCAATTTGCGGAGGAACAAAAGCTCCTGTCGGAAGGTTTGTTCCAATTATAGGATTGCTTCCAACGACTGTCGGATTGACATAATTTCCAAAAATAAACATAGGACCTGCTGCACCATGGTCTGTTCCTGCTGAACCATTCGACCTTATACGGCGACCAAATTCACTAAAAGTCATGCCCATAACTCGGTTTGACAAGCTCATATTGGTACAATCGGTCATAAATGCAGCAATTGCATCGCTCAATTCTGTTAGCAAATTGGCGTGTGTTCCTGTGGTAGAACCTTGATTGCTATGCGTGTCATAACCACCTGCACGTACCCAAAACACTTTCGTTTTGATACCACCTTTTACAAGCCTTGCTACAATACGCAACTGGTTTGCCAAAGCATTATTAACGCCTGTTGGCGATGTTGGATAAGTGATAGAGTTCGTACCAGCGTTCCAAGCATTGACAATTGAGGTGGCATATTGATTGGCATAAGCCTGTTGATTTCTCAAAAATGCCGCTTCATAACCTGCATTCGTATTCGGGACAGACGTGTTGGCATAGCCTTGCAACTGTGTTACTGAACCTGAAAAGTTATTTGGAACGGTTTGTCCTGTACTAATCGAATAACCCATCAAGCCACGTGAAAGGCTCGACCCAATCTGTATAGAAAGCGGGTCAGGCATAGTTGGATTAGGATAAGCCGCTGGAAAATTAGGATAAGTATATTCCAAATAACGACCCAACCAGCCCGTTTCAATTACCGTAGCAGCATCTGAACCAGAAGTCCAAATATCTCCTGCTCGAAAATGTGATTGGTTCGGATTGGCATAACTTACGCCTTGCACAACACAAAGTTTTTGTTGGTCAAAAAGCGTTTTTAAACCTGTCATTGCAGGGTGCAAACCTGTCTGAAAATTACCCAACTGCAATGCTGAACTTTGAGGAATTAAAATATTTGCTCTGGCTGCCGCCAAATTTGTATATTGGTCAAGTGGTAAAACCGTATTCAGTCCGTCATTTGCACCGTCCATTTGTACGACCACTAAAACTCTATCCTCGCCATCTAATGTATTAAAATAGGCATAGTCTTCCATCGATATAGGCATCACTTCTGCAAACAAGCGATTAGAAAAAAATGGAACGACTGCTAAGGGTATATTGCGAATAAAATCTCTTCTTTTCATATTTTTAAGTTGGTTTTTTGAGTAAAAATTAAGCCAAATGCGCTTCTGCAATATTCAAAATAGCAATATACAAGTCACGCAAACGATTTTTGACCGTATTAATATTAGCGGTAGTTGGGTTGCTAAGGTAATTGCTCCATGCTATTGTCCAATAAGAATCATCCGTTTGATTAGAAAGTAAAATACTTTGTTTGAGTGTTAAGCGCAGCGCAGCATCAGGCACAATCGGATGTAATAGCTCAAAAAGCTCATCAATTAAAATATTCGGGTCGCCTGGCGCAGTCAAAGAAGTCGTAAAAGCCAAAACATCAATTTTGACAGTGCCGCCATAAAGACCATTACCAGCAACAGCATCTACAAATTTTTTACGAGTGCGAAGTGTATCCGCAGTAATCCAAAGTTCGTGATAATTTGGGGCTTCACGCCAAGGCACCCAGCCCGCTACATTCGTAGGATTTCCAATTTGCATTTGACAGTCATTAGCATAGATATAAAGTTGTCGCCAGCCTCTGTAAATATTATAAGTATCACTCGCCGCAGGGAAAAGCATATTGGTAGATTTTGCAATACTTACAAAATAATCCATGGGCGATTTTATGATACAACCACTTTGACCCATATCATAAAAATGCTGTGACGCAAATAACTCTTGTAGAACAGGTAATATATTGTAATTATTTGTTCTAAAAGTAGTTGCCAACGGTTGAATAATATTTGCCTCAATCGCTGCATCTATTTTATAATAAACAAAATAACGGTACAATTTGCGGACAATATAATTGGCAACTTCATTTTGGTTAAAAATCATGTTCATCAAAGCGTCGAGTTCGGCACTTGCACCAGCTTGACCGCTTTGCCCTGTAATCACTGTATTATTGTAAAACGAAGAAAAGGTTTTGTTGCTCGTATCGTGTTTACTTGCATTCAAATATACTTCAAAAGGTCCACCGTTGGCATTAGCAGTACTTCCGTTAATGCGCCAACCTGTCAGGACTTTTGCAGCAGTTTCTACATCGCTTTGTGTATAATAAGCAGGTAAATCTTTTCCAACGGTAAAAAGCTCTTGCAATTCTCGAGCATAATTTTCATTTGGAGCAGTGTTTGTGTTTTCTTCACCATCTAAATAAACCAACATAGCCCTGTCAAGCGTTACTTGACGGATATAGGTTTTGAAATTGCCCATCGCATGATTGTGCAACAATTTATAATGCTCGTAACAATGAATATGATTGTTCACAATCGAACCTAATCCAGCAGGTGTATGATTGTGTAAAAACAAAACCATTTTTTGATGAATACTGCGTCCTTCATTTATCATCTGACCAAACCACCAATATCGGAACGAGTTTAAACGCAAACCACTTAGTACGCTATCATAAGGCGCATTGACCCAGGTCGAGCCATAAGGTACATTGGCATCAGGACTTGTCCCATTGTAAGAATAATCGTTGAGAGGAGGAGAGGCAATAGTGCTTGGTGGCGCAGTCAAAAGTTCTGCAACGGCAGCTGTCATACCAGCCGACACAACTTGCGTTACATCAGAACGTCGAGGACCAAAAGTTGTTCTTCGCAGTAAATGAAAGGCTTGGGAGCGACCCCAAGCACCTGTGTAGGGTGCTAATGGCATAGATATTTTGACATTTGGTTTTTAATGAAATAAAATCGTAATGGGCTTCTCTGCAAAATTATAAGTTTTATTTGATATTTCAAAATTTGTAAGAACTTAACCGATAGATTTTCGTTTTGCAAAAAATAGCCATTTCATATAAGACAGTTTATATTTCATGGGTGTTTCATAAAAAACTGCTTTGGTTTACATCAGTTTTGTTGTGAGCAGGAGCTCCCAACGTACATGGCTAAGCTTTTACCATTTCCCTAAAATACTTTTTTCGCCCACTAAGCCCCAGTATCGGGAATCTTGTGAATTTTCACGGTTATCTCCTACCATAAAATAGTAATTTTGTTGGAAAGTATAAGTGTTTTTTATTTCGCCATTGATATAGAGTTGATTGCCGATAATTCCGATTTGACCGCCTTCTTGTTGTTCTATAAGTGGTTTGTAAAAGAAAAGATTTTGCGTATTTATTTGTATTTCAGTATTTTTTTTAGGAATTATAAAATACGAATTATCAGTAATTGTAGTGTTGTTTTTTAACGAAAATAAACCATCGCTAAGGCGAATTAAGGTGTCAGAAGGTACGCCAATACAACGTTTGATGTAAGGTGTAGTTTCGCCATTGGGAGCATAAAATGCAGCTATATCATTGATTTTCAGCGTTTTACTTTGTTTTCTTATCCATATTTTATCGCCAACTTTGAGCAAAGGTAACATCGAAGGCGAGAGGACAGTGTATCGGTCTGTGATGTAGGTTTTTGTTCCTATAATTGCAGCGAAAAAAAATAGGGTTAATAAAAAAACTTTACCAAGATTTTGAGCCTTAGTAAAGTTATCAAATTTTGTTGGATTGGTATTTTTCATTTAAAAATTTCGAGTGTAAATCAACTTCAATGCAATGGGTGTGCCTGGCGTAAAATGTATTTCGCTAACGGGGATAGTTTCGGAAATCAAGCGAGATTGAGTATCAAATTGTGCCTCGTTCCATTTCTGATTGAGTAAGTTTTCTACGCTTATCGCAAAACGATTGCTGTGCAAAGTGTAAGCTGCATTGAGATCTAAAACAGTGTAGGCACGAGCCATTACGCTGCCATCTTCATTCGCAGGACGTGCCGCTAAGTGACGATAACGAAAGCTTGTTTCTACCCTATTTTTGCGATAAGTAAAACCTCCTGTTGAAGTCAAACGTGGTGCAAGTGGCACGTAATAGTCTGATTGTAAGCGTTTTGCAAAAATTTTTTCTACAAAAACACTACGACTTATATTCACATCAACGTCTGCTACTAAGTTAAGCAAAAGGTTAAATCTTCCTGAAATATCTATGCCGTAACGATGCGATGCACCATTGTTTTCGGTTGCACCTTCATCACCGATAAATACCAATTCGTTCTCTAATGCCAAGCCCCAAAGTGCGATATTAAACAACATTTTTGGATGCGGACGGAGCAAAAAACCGATTTCTCCACCTGTTGCAAGGGGTAATTTATTATTGCCTTTTTCTTGTACAGAAGAACGTGCGTCATTGCTGTGAAATCCACGTCCTACATTAAAAAACAATTTATAATTATCTGTCAGTGAATAACTTACATTTATTTTTGGACTTACTGTAAATTGATTATTTTTGCCAGTATAATTTTCGTACGTGGTATTTGAAGCTATATTATCGGTTACGTCAAAGAAAATTTGGTTTGCACGAAGTCCGATTTCTACTTTTAATTTGTCGTTGATTTTAATTTCATCTTTTACAAAAAAGAATAAACTTTGCTCTTTGATATTTGCGTTTGCAACAGAATCTGTACGTGTTCTATCAATCGTATTCCACAATTCATTTTTGATAAAATCAGCACGAGTACCTATACCCATATTCACAAAATGATTGTTTTTTGTAATACTATATTTTGAATTTACGCCAACAACATGACGGTCATCTGTTTGCTCAATTTCATCTCCATTTTGAGGATTATTTAAGAAAAAAGTAAAATTAGAAAACAGTTGAAAATCGTATTTTGAGTAAAAAACTTGCGTTTCTATTTGTTGCTCGTCCCCTATTTTTTGGTGTGTGAGTGATAGATTTTGGCGGCTTGTTTTACCACCTTCGCTTGGGTCTATACTTCCAAAACGACTGATAATTTGGGAACCGACAGCACGCTCAGGCACTTGTCCCGACGCTTTCCAAGTAGAACCAAATGTAGAAGCTATAAAAGATAAACTATTGTTATTCAGCAACTTATAATTTATTTTTGAAAAAATATTATGACGAGAAAAATCAGATTTTGCATCAAAGTAACCATGTGAATAAGTAATATCTGCGGCGACGTAACTGTTTATTTTATTGCTTTGCAAAGGAAGTTCAAAAAGCAAAAGATTACGATTTGACATCAATGCCCGCCCTGTTGTAGGCGTAGAAGCCACCTCTGTTTGGAAACTATTTTTCTCCAATTTGTCATACGTTTTGAAGGCAACTGCGCCTGCCGTAGCGAAATCGCCAAACTGCGCAAAATAAGGCCCTTTCATCAAATTGGCACTTTGTACCGTTTCTGGAATCAAAAAATGCAAGTCCAAATAGCCTTGTCCGTGTCCGTGCGAAGGCATATTGACAGAGATTCCATCTACAAAAGCCGCTACATCTGTACCATGATCTGCATCGAAGCCACGCAAGAAAATTTGTTCTGCTTTTCCACCGCCAGCGTGTTGTGCTGTGAATAATCCTGGCACATTTCGGAGCATATCTTGTGCCGAATTGCGTGGTCGCAACTCAAAATCAAGTGCATTCATGAGTTGTGTAGAAGAAGCCGAAATTCCTCTGTCACTCTTGATCGTTATCGTTTCTAATTCAAAAGAAGCAATCGCAAGTTCGATATTTAACGGTATTGTTTTATTTTCTAATATATTGATAATGAGTTTTTTATCGCTAAAATTTTCTCTTTCAATATGTACTATATATTTTCCAGTTGCTAATTTTGGAATATAGAAAGCACCTTTTTCGTCTGATAAAAAAGCTGAATTTAATGTGCTTATAGTAATGATTGCGCCTTGAAGCGGCTGTTTATTAATATTGTCTATAATTTGTCCTTTAATACTTCCTAAGGGCATTTCGTTTTGCGCAAAAACAACTAAAAATTGATTAATAAAAAGTAGGAATAAGTATATTTTTTTCATAATAGTTTCATTTTTTTAGGGATTACCTAAAATCCTTAAAAGAAAATGCGCTCGATTGTCCAATATGTAGCAATACAAGCTATTAGGATAGATAAGGGAAAAACAATGCGATTGCGGTACCAAATTTTTTGTTGAAACCAGCGACCAAACATGAAATAACAAAGCAAGATAACACTCAGTTGTCCCAGTTCTACGCCAACATTAAAACTAATTAGAGAAGTGTAAAAAGCATCACGAGGTAAACCAATTTCATTTAAAGCTGCCGCAAAACCCATTCCGTGTATCAGCCCAAAAGCAAAAATCACAAGTATGCGCCAAGGTTTGATGTCTTCTAAAAATAGATTTTCTAAGGCGATAAATACAATTGAAAGCGCAATAATTGGCTCTACTACTGCGCTTTCGAGGGAAATTGTATTGTTCATTGTCATACATAAAGTAATGGTATGCGCCAGTGTGAAAACGGTCGCTTGCAAAAAAACAGTTTTGAGTTTTGGATTTAATAAAAATAAACCTATCACAAACAAAATATGATCTAAACCCATAGGCAAGATATGCTCAAAACCCATAGGCAAATAATAAGCGAAAACAGAACCTGTCGGTGCGCCTTCGAGCTGATAATTTACAGCGTGAGCAAAACTGAGCAAAGGGAGAAAAATAGCTAATCCCATTACACTTATTTTCTTGATATTTTTCATTTGGTGTTCCCATAGACATTATAACCAATTGATTATAAGTCGTTTATATTAATTATTAATTTCTACTTATCGCTTTTAATTTTACCAATAATTCTGGATTTGAACTGTTGTATCTCAACGCTTTATCTATATGTTTTTTGGCTAAAACAAGGTCATTTTTTTTGTAATAACACCATGCAAGCGCCTCGTTAGTTTCTATGTTTTCGGGGCGACGATTGTGTTCTCTTATCGCACATTCGAGTGCTTTGTCAGGATTGTTTGCTTTCAGGTAGAGGTACGCCAATTCTTTGTCAGCATAGTGTCCTTGTTCTGTATTTTTATCTTCGGTATTAGCGTGTTTTTGGAGTTCTTCGATAACTTTTTGGGTCATCTCTGTTGCTTTTTGGGTATCGCCAGAAAGAGTATAAAGGTCAATGAGTTGGTCGCCAAAACTGTAATCATTTACGGCTTTTTGAGCTTGACTAAAATAAGCAATTGCCTTCGGATAATCTTTTTTTGTTTCTGCCAAACGCCCCAAACCAGCGAGTGCATAAGCGTAATTTTCTCTATAAACCAATGATTCTTGGTAGCATCTTGCTGCTTTTGCGGTGTCGCCTGTTGTTTCGTATAGTTTTCCGAGTTGGCAGCGTGTCCATTCGCTTTGTTCCAAGCCAGGATAAGCACTTTGAGTTGCCATTTTCATCGCTTCTATTGCGCCTTTGTAATCGCCAAATATTTCACGCAAGTAAGAAATCCGAGCATAAGAGCGAATATCTGGACGAATAGAAACCATTTTATCCGCCATTTTTACGGCAGCATCATAATCGCCTAATTCAAGGTTTGCATCGCATAAAATGCCATAAACAAATGCACTATTTGGATTAATTGCGCTCGCTTGATTTGCAATATTTAGCCCATCTTGAAAATGATGTTGCGATAATAAAACAGTCGCTTTGGCACAAAGTGCGTCAAAATTATTTTTTTCAACGGCTAAAATTTGATTTAATAATTTTATAGCCGCTTCGTCATAATAAGTGTGATCGCCTGTGACACGTGATTCTTGAATATAAGCCAACGAAAGGTCTAATTTTGCCTTGTTGTCTTCTGGATTTACTTTTATTTTTTCTAAAAGTCCAGCAATTGCCGCTTTTGTATTTAACCATTCGCTTTGAAGCCCAATATTGATATTTCGTTCTTTGAGTGCAGGAATTTCTTCTTTTTTCTTACTCGTAGTGCGATATATAAAACCAAATAGCACAATACTAACGAATAGGAATAAAACATAATAGTATTTTTTCATAATAGATTTTTTTTATTTAAGTATTTTGGAGTTTAAAAAACTTGGAGTAAATGATAGAAAACAATTACTCCAAGTCTATTTATTTTAATAAAAATAGCTTATTTAGTCAATACCATTTTCACATTTTGTACAACTGTACCGTTCACAAAAAGTGTTGCAAAATACAAGCCGCTGAGTTCGTTTTTAGGCGACCAAGTAGCTTCGTAATCTCCTGCTTCTAAGAAATCATTTTTCAAAACTTCTACCATTCTGCCATTAACGTCATACACTTTGATAGCAATTTTTGAAGCCTCTGACAAGTGATAACGCAAAGTAGTCGTAGTTTGGAATGGATTTGGAGCATTTTGTGCCATCAAAACTGACGGTGTGCTGATACCCAAACTTCCACCACCGATTTCTTTTGCCGCAGTAGTTTTCACAGGATTACATTTGCAAGTATTGTAACCGCTATAAGGTGCTTGTACGTAAGGGAAAACCGATTGGAAAGTAGTATCGTTTTTCTCTACGCCAGTCGTGTAACCCAATACACCTAAAAGACCTGGTGACAAAGGACTTTTGCCCAAAGGACGGTCATCATACCATAATCCAACTGCTGCCAACGCTGCACCTGCAACCGCTTGCAACTCGATACGAGTAACGTCATCTTCCAAACGACGACCGTTCGGGAAACCATCCATATTAGGGATAAATTCTAAGTTTTTGTTAGCATTATAAGCAGGGTCTGTCAAACCTAAAACAGCTGCATTAATGATACCCATTGAGCTAAATTTAGGGTCATTACGAGGTGTAACAGGTACTGCCATATTCAAACGCAACATATCGCCAAAAGTAGGTAAAAAGTTGTTAATGAATGGTTTACCTGCTGAAAGTGGGTTGCCATCTGTCTTGCCCGTAGCCAATTGATAAGGCGCAAGGTTCGGAACTCCTGTATAAAAAATAGGCAATAAATCGGCAGAACGAGGCTCGCCTTTACGCAACAAATACGTTCCGAAAATAGCATCGTCTAAGGCTGTTCCTGTGGTTGCAGGATGACCTTTTAAAACAAATAAACCATCTTTTCCGTTACCGAAATCTACATTTCCAAGTATAGTTTGAGAAGCGTGTTGGATACGTAATTTAGAAAATGCAGGAACTGCACTACCAAATTTTGTATCGTCCATGTACAAACCTAACTCAGGATTTGTAAAATACTGATCCATCGTTACATCTTCGTTGTAAGGCGTAAGCGCATTCCATTTGTCTTTTGCACCAATTGGAATTACCGCTTCGTTCGTCAAAGGCATACCCAAACGAGAAACTTGTACCCAATCGCCACTGCCTACTGGTTTTCCGCCAGTTTTGCTCAATGTCGTAATTTGCTGACGACTTGCAGAAGCCCAAACACCGATAACATAATCGCCATCTAAGATATTTTTTGCTTGAGAAACTGGTTTTTTGTCTTTTTGAAGCGTTTCGATAGGAATTTGTAACGTAATCACGTGAACATTTTGACAACCAACACCATCAATAGGTGCGTTGAAACCTTTGCCACCTGCACGAGTTTGACCAAGGTCAAAAATACCACCTAAATCCACAAAGAAAGGATCTTCCGAAGGACCACAATAGATAGTTTCTCCGCCTGTTCCTGTAGCTTTTGTTACTGCCGCAGCCATCAATTGAGCGTACGTTTTACCCAAGCCCAAAGTAGGATTTTCGATAGAACGAGGTCCGATATTTGGTGGAGGTACTATACCGTTTGTTACGATAGTCGTAAAAGCACCACCTGCAACACTTTTCTCACAGGTATAAGTCGTTTTGAGGTTTTGTTTTCCCAAACGAATGTTGAAAAAAGTCGTTGGGTCTTCATTGGTCTGAGAAAATGTGAAACGATAAGTTACATCATCTCCTTTTGTCGCTGCGTTGTTTTTTACGTGTACTTCGTAACGTACATTTTCGCCAAATGAAGCGTAGTTTGGTCCACCTTGTGGCAACTGCATAGGCACATAAGCCGCAACCAAAGTAACCGTATTAGGCTTATCTGGACTACGAAAAGCGTAAACATCAGTGTTGTCCGCCAAAGGGTCGTTGGCAATCAACGGTGCTTCTCTGTGGCTCGATGCTTGTAAAGTGTTAGCGTCGGTATCTAAAAACCAAGCTGCTCCGATTGCCATTACTACGCTGACTACGGTCAAGATTAAAACGTTAGTTTTTTTCATAAATGATAAGTAAGTTTTTAATAAATTAGAATCAATTTATTTGTTACTCTCACACTTACGAGCAGGAAAGCTACTTTGGATTTTTTAGTATATAAAAAATATAAAATTTTCGTTCAAAAAATATATTTTAGAGCAGCAACGAAGTCGCATCATTACTAAGTTCTCTGTTTTATTCTACCCTTCTAAATTTAATAATCCATTTCTTTTTATTTTTCCCTAAAAACTGTTATTTTTGCATAACGCTTAGAAAAAATATCAAAATAGATGCAAAATATCAAAATTATACCTTTTTCGCCCGAATATCAGGCTGATTTTAAACGATTAAATATAGAATGGATTGAAAAATATTTTGTGGTAGAGCCGCACGATATAGAGCAATTGGATTTTCCAGAGGATTTTGTGCTAAAAAATGGTGGAAATATTTTTATGGCAGTCCAAAACGAAGAAGTTGTAGGTACGGTCGGAATGGCGTATTTAGATGATTTTTCGTTTGAGTTGGCTAAAATGGCAGTTTCTCCAAAACATCACGGATTTGGAATTGGTCAATTATTGGGCGAAGCTGCTTTGGATTTTGCTCGAAAAAAAGGCGCAAAAAGAGTTTGGCTCGAAAGCAACAGAATACTTACGCCTGCACTAACGATGTACGAAAAATTAGGTTTTCGAGAAGTAGAATTTGTACCAACGCCTTACGAACGCTCGAATATTCAAATGGAGATTTTATTTTAATTTTTAATTAAAAATGAATAATTAAAA
>JANMGN010000632.1:0-3474 GCA_031374645.1 Chitinophagales bacterium
GTTACAAATTTTGAAGCACATATTGCACACGATGGCGAAGAGTTTCAAGTTGGAAAGCTAAAAATCCGTGCCATTCATACGCCTGGGCATACACTCGAAAGCACTTGTTATTTGATTTTTGACGAAAATAATAAAGAATACGCCCTTTTTTCAGGCGATACACTCTTTATTGGCGATGTAGGAAGACCTGATTTGGCACAAAAATCAGACCTCACTATGGAAGACCTCGCAGGAATGTTATTTGATAGCCTCAACCAAAAAATCAAAACTTTACCTGACCATATACTTATTTATCCTGCGCATGGAGCTGGCTCGGCTTGTGGTAAAAATATGTCGAAAGAAACTTTTGATACACTTGGCAATCAAAAACAAGTAAATTATGCGCTTCGTGCCGAAACCAAAGAACAATTCGTCAAAGAAGTGACTGATGGATTGGCTATTCCGCCTGCCTATTTTCCACAAAATGTGATGATGAATAAAAATGGTTATGAAAGTTTTGATAGCATTATAACGCAAAGTATGAAACCGCTAAGTCCAGCCGCTTTCGTGACGGTGGTAGAAGTAAGCGATGCGCTGATTTTAGATACTCGTAAAGACGGTGATTATGCACTTGGTTCAGTGCCAGGTTCTATCAATATTGGTTTGGGCGGACAATTTGCGCCTTGGGTTGGTGCGTTGATTGAAGATGTTCATCAGCAAATTGTTTTGATTACAGAAGTAGGCAAAGAAAAAGAAACTTTGATACGCCTTTCCCGAGTTGGTTTTGACAACGTTTTGGGTTATCTCGATGGTGGTTTTGAGGCTTGGAAAAATGACGAACGAGATATTGATGTAGTTCATCGTATTACGCCTGATGAATTTTCAAATCTATATAACGCTGATATAAAGGTAATTGATGTAAGAAAAGTTGGAGAATATAGTGCAGAACACATCGCAGAAGCTACAACCGTCCATTAGATGTCATTAACGATTGGTTTTCGACGATTGACCATAAGGAGCATTTTTTCATGCACTGTGCAGGCGGCTATCGCTCTATGATGGCTGCTTCTATTCTAAAATCTCGTGGTTTTACCAATTTTACAGAAGTGGCAGGTGGCTTTTCGGCTATCGCAAAAACAACTATTCCACGGACAGATTTTATTTGTCAATCAAAAATGATTGCTGTGTAAAACAAAAAGGATTTTTAATTAAAAATCCTTTTCTCTTATTTTTTAATTTCATAAAATATGTTAGATTTTTTTAAACAACCTTGGGCTTGGTACATTGCTGGGCCTATGATAGGTTTGACTGTCCCGACACTTCTAATTTTGGGCAACAAAGCCTTTGGACTATCGTCTTCATTGCGCCACATTTGTGCAGCTTGTATTCCTGCCAATATCTCATTTTTTAAATACGATTGGAGAAGAGAAAGCTGGAATTTGATGTTTGTATTGGGTGTTTTTTTAGGTGGTTTTATCGCAGTTTCTGTACTAAAAAACCCAAACACTATTGTACTTAATCCACAGACAATCAACGATTTACAAGCAATAGGCGTAAAAGATTTTGAACATTTTATGCCAATGGATATTTTTGGAACGGCTCAAATTTTTACACTAAAAGGGCTAATCTTCATGGTAATTGGCGGCTTTTTAGTAGGCTTCGGAACACGCTACGCAGGTGGTTGTACAAGCGGTCATGCCATTATGGGCTTATCTAATTTGCAGTTGCCTTCGCTTATCGCTACGATTTGCTTTATGGTAGGCGGGTTTTTAGGCACGCATTTTTTATTGCCTTTACTCTTAAATTTAATCTAAATGAATAATCTAAAATATATATTGGTAGGTATCGTTTTTGGTATCGTTTTCGTAAAAGCAGAAATTATTTCTTGGTTTCGGATACAGGAAATGTTCCGTTTCCAGTCTTTCCATATGTACGGTGTAATCGGTAGTGCAGTTGCTGTTGGTGCATTATCCGTTTTTTTGATAAAAAAATTTAATATCAAAACGATTTCAGGAGAGCCTATCCAAATTGCTCCAAAAGAATACAACAAAGGCATTATCTTTGGTGGTTTGATTTTTGGCTTAGGCTGGGCAATTACAGGTGCTTGCCCTGGCCCTTTGTTTGCTCAAATTGGTAGTGGTTTTGCTGCAATAACGGTCACACTACTCAGCGCAGTATTAGGAACTTGGACTTATGGGTTTTTTAGAGAAAAATTGCCACATTAGTAAATTCTCTAATCAAAATATTTATAAAAACCATAATTTCAATATGATATACATTCTACTTTCCATTATTTGTTCTGCAATATTGGTTCTCTTATTTAGGGTTTTTCAAAACTACAAGGTAAATACTTTTCAAGCTATTTATTTCAATTATTTTACCTGTGTAGCGAGTGCTTGGGTGTCACTTGGCTCGTTTCCTATTCCAGCAGATTTGACGAGTAAAAACTGGTTTCCTTTTGCTCTTATTTTAGGCTTCGTTTTCATTACAGGTTTTAATGCAGTGGCTGGAACGGTTGAAAAATTTAATGTAGCATTGGCTTCTATTATGCAAAAAATGACCATTATTTTTGTCGTTATTTTTTCCGTAATTTACCTTGACGAAAGCCTCGGTTGGCAAAAAATAGTAGGTGTACTTTTGTGCATTGCAGCTATTTTATTTACAAGCTATAATCCTGGTAATCAAGAAGATACGAAAAAAGAAAAAGTCAGTTTGACCGACTGGATTGTCTATCCTATCGCTGCACTTGTATTGAGTGCCGTGATAGACATTTTACTTTTATACTTACAAAAAAGAATGAATACAGGCGGTACTGATATTAGTTTTATTGCATCGCTTTTTGCATCGGCAGGCAGTATCGGAACAGTCTATCTTACGTATGCTTTGCTTACGAAACGTATGACTTTTGAATGGAAAAATGTATTGGCTGGCATCACGTTGGGTATTCCTAATTTTGCCTCTATTTACTATCTTCTTAAAGCAATAGAAGTTAATAAAGATGGCTCTGTGGTTTTTCCAATTGTAAATGTTGGAATTATTGTAACAAGCACTATTTTGGCTTGGCTTATTTTTAAAGAACCATTTACACGAAATAAAACAATTGGAGTTCTTTTAGCAATTGGCGCAATTTTATTGATTGCGTATGCTTAATTTTATGGTTCATCTATGATTTTGGCGGAACTTCCACGGTAAAACCCGTGAGGTCTTCAATACCTCACGGGTTTATAGAGCGCAATAAATCTATTCCGCCAAAATCACGGATGAACCAATTTTATTAATTTGAATCAACCTTGACTGTATTAAAAACGCTGTCAAGGTTGATTTCAAATTTAGTCAAATTCCTAATTCTTTGTCAATAAAAAAAACCACGTGAATTTTGTTCACGTGGTTTTTTTTATAAGAAAAATAAAGTATAATAATTCATAAATAACTGATTACCAATTATTTACAATTATAAATTATTCATTTTTAATTACTTATTCCAATTTAATTCAT
>JANMGN010000637.1:0-5089 GCA_031374645.1 Chitinophagales bacterium
CGGTGCAACCGTTGAGTTCAAAATGCTCCTAATAGAGTATTAAGGGTTCATAATGGAAACAATCAGTTACTAAATATTCAAGAAAATGGAGTTTTTCGTTTTACTGGTACAGATTTGTTTCTTAACGGTAATTCTAATAACCCATTAGATTATTGTCAATTAAATTCTTATACTGGTACATCTGCTCTTGAATTAAAAGCAGGAGCAAATGTCATAGATTTTGGATATAACAATGATTATAGTATAAGACTTAGACAAGATCTTTCAACTCCTAATCTACTACGACTACAAGGTGGAATGTTGGGAATTGAAGGTTCAAAAAATGAAAATTTCGGACAATATGCCTATTACGCAAAAGGACCAAATGGTGCGGTAAATACTGGACCAGGTGCAAACGGCAGTAATGGTAATATAAGCCTAAAAACATCTGGAAGAATATTGGCAGAGGAGTTTGACGCAGTTTCAGATAAACGCATCAAAAACATACAATATATATCAAATAACAAAGAAGATTATGCCACTATCCAAAAACTACAAGTAACAGACTACAAGCATATAGACGTAGCCACCAAAGGAGCTGATACCAAAAAAGGCTTTATTGCACAGCAAGTAAAAGAGATATTCCCAGAAGCTGTATCATTTAGTAAAGATTTTATCCCTAATATCTACGCTATTGCAACGAAAGTAGAAGACAACGAAGCAGCAAAAACTTTAACCATCTACACCGATAAAAACAACGATTGCAAAAAAGGAGATAAAATCCGCCTTATTGCCGATACTAAGCACGAAGTAGAAATCATCGCAGCAACAGAAAAAAGCATTACGGTCACCAAATGGGACGAAAAACCTGTCAAAGAAATATTTGTCTATGGCAAAGAAGTGAGTGATTTCCATTCGGTAGATTATGACCGCATCTTTACCTTGAATGTATCAGCTACCCAACAACTCATCAAAGAAATGCAAGCACTCAAAGCAGAAAATGCTGCATTAAAAACAGACCTGCAAGGCATGAAGACGAACTTCGACACCTTAGAGGCAAAAGTGGAGCGTTTGTTAAAATCAGAAGGCGATGCTACACCAAGCGGTCTTGTGAAAAATAAGTAAATAGATAAAGTATAAAACGTGGCTTAATGGTATTTGAAATACTGTTAAGCCATGTTATCGTTGTGTATCACATCACAGCCAAAGCTCTTTCGTCGCATGACAGCGATGTGTACAAGATGGCTGTCACCCGACGAAGGAGCTTGGCTGTCATCATTGTTTTACATCGTATTCTTATTTTCAAGCATAAATTTTTATAAAAATGAAAAAAAAATTCTTGTATTCATTTCTACTATTTGTACTGCACCAAACCTGTGCCACAGCGCAAGGCACAATTTCTTCTACCTGCCAATGCAAAGAAATAGCAAGTGCAGTTGAGTATAAGATTGCTCCTTCGCTTAAAAGCTTAGGTACAAAGCCAGCATCTGAAATAGACAAGAGGAAAATTGTTACTAAACCTGATAAAAATTATATTCCACCAATCGTAATACCTGAGCCAAAACCAGCCAACCAAGTACCCGATCCAAATACACCACTCAAATTACTTGAAAATGTAAGATTAACCTATGTAGGACTTACAAGCCAAGAATGTGACAATCTTTTGTCCAAACTTTCCATCAGCATTAGCAATGTTGTTTTTAAGCAGGGGCAAGTCGTAAAAAATAGCTCGGGTACAAACGAAAGTGCCTTTGAACTTACTTTTACCGTAACCGCAACGAATAATTCTGTACGAAACTTAGAATTAAATCAAAGTGTAGGGCGATTTGCTGACAGTAATTTTTCTTTCGTGTTATCAGCAGGAACAACAAAAACTTATCCAGTAATATTTCGTAAGATTTGCGATACTCCACCAAGTGCAGTTTTCAATAGTGGAGATGTAAGTTTTTTATACAGGTTATTTCTTAATAGAGGTGGTTGTACTGGAACAGGAGCTTTACAGGCAGAAAAAACAACAACAGTGACTGTTAAAAACCCTACAAAGTCTCTTTATCCGTATCAAGCAGAAAAATGTCCATATTATATTATTGACTAATTTCAATTTTATTACACTTACTTATCTCCTAATCTTTCGCTGCAAAGGTTAGGAGATTTTTCTTTTCCCACCGTTCCTCAACCAATTCCTACCATACCTATTGTCAAGTGCGCATTAGGAAAGGAACTACATTTTAGCCTTTATTTTTGCTATATCTTTGTATCATCAAACAATCAAAAACAAGTTTGATATAAACAAATTAATTAATTAACAATCTTTAAATTACTACTAATGAAAAAGTTAAATCTTATTATCGCAGCATTGTCTATCATTGCTATCTCTACATTGTTCGTTGCTTGTGAAAAAGAAAGCACAACTACAACAGACGAAAACCAAGTAGAAAACATTGACAACACCGATGTCAATAAAGTATTACCTGCTGGCGAACTCAGTACAGAAGCACCAAATCCTAATCTTGACGGCTGTATGATGCACGACGAAGCCACTTACAAATCTTTACCCAAAGCAACAAAAGAACTTGCAGACGCTATCGCTAAAACAGCAACAACAAGAGCAAGCGTGTACAATCTCTATATGCCGCCAGTCATGAACCAAGGCTCAGAAGGGTCTTGCACTGCTTTTGCTTGTGGCTATGAGGCATTTAGCTTTGCACTTTGGAAATGGAAAGGTATGCCGTATTTGAGTATGGGAGGTGCATATAGAAGCCCAGAAAATCTATACAATTGGACAAAAATAAGTGATTGCGCTTCGGGTGCTTTCATCTCTACAGTTTTGAATAGAATTAAAAATGCAGGACTTCCTTCCTATACACAACAATTCTATTACAGCACCAATGGTTGTTCACAATTGTATCCTACGGGCTATAATGCAGCCATGCAAGCAACCTATCAAAAAGCAAGTGCCTGGGGAACAGTTCCTATCAGTACCGCTAACATTAAAGCATACCTTAACGCTAGTTTTCCAGTTATCATTGGTGTAAAAGTAGATGATATGTTCAATCTTCAAACAAATTCTAGTGCTTATGGATATACTTGGATGTTCCCTGGTGGAGTAGTTAAAGGTGGTCATGCTATGGTAATCGTAGGTTATGATGATAACAGACAAGCCTTCAAAGTTCAAAATTCTTGGGGAACTGGTTACCACCAACAAGGTTACTTATACATACCTTATTCAAAGACAACTACCCATGTAAAAGAGGCTTACTTTGTTTATTAAATTTCTAAACTTAGAGATTGGGCACAGCAGACGAAAATCTGTTATGCCCAATCTCTAAGTTTAGAAATTTCTATTATATTTTTACAAAAAAAAAGGGTTACAAAATAACTCCAAAAGGGTTATTTTTTATACCAAAAAATGACTATATCTTTGTGAATATTTGATTGAGAGAATACATTCCAAAGCAGTTGAAAGGTTAGCTGCTTTGGTTTATTTGAAACAATCAGTCAATACTTTAAAAAAATATTTTTTTGCTTAGCCTAACGACAAAGCTCATTCCCCTCTCTCATCATTTCTGCTTTTCACTAATAACCCCAAAAAAATTTCAGACAAATTATTGAAAATCAGTTATTTACACCATTTTATTTCACAAAAACACAATTTTTAAAAATAAAAAAAACCTTACACTACTCGCTACCCTACTCTTTTGTAGCTTTGGCTTAAATGCGCAAACTGCTTAAAAAGCAGGAAATACAGGCTACAAAGACAAAGTGAACAACCAAATTTTAGACCTTGATGTTCCCGATGCTAACAATATTTGGGCATTCTGGAAGACAACAATTTCCCTACCCTTGACGTACAATTTATTCCAAATACAGGTGTTTTGATTGCAGAAGCAAGAAAAAACAATACTGTTGGTCCGTTCCGTACGCTTATAAACAAAGAAAAATCGTAACTACTTAGCCTTGTACGTCGGGAACTCCTGTTCACGACAAAACTAATGCAAAACCAACTCTGTTTTTAATGAAAAAGCTATTTTTACAAAACAATAAAGCTATCGGCTAAGTAGTTACCAAAAATCATCTTAATACCGTTTCCGTACTCTGATTTGAGTGCGACGAAACACAGACCTGCCAGCAAATATCAAAGTCAATCCAAATTTGAAAAAAATTGATCCGAATGGATCAAAAGTCATTCGGGGAAAAATACAAAAAGCAAACGATATGCTCAAAAATATAGGTTTGCCCGAAGAACTTTTGCGTAAAGAAATTGCAAAATAAATAGCAATAAAAAAGCCACAACTCCTATCAAGAAGTCGTGGCTTTTTTATTTATAAAACAAAATTCATCAAGCTGTCACGCCCAAATCCTTTCTTATCTTATTCAACGCACTTCCCGAGCGATACCACTCGATTTGTTGTTGATTGTACGTGTGTTTTACGCTACTGCAAATTCTGAATATTGTCTTAGGCTTGGTTCTACAAATCCTAAAACAATATCTTCCCGGTTTACGCCTAAATTAATGAGTTCATCGGCGATGCGCCACTCGGTGTTATTTTGTTGCAACCATATTTTTTCATTGGCGATGTGCAAATGAAAAAGTGGATTAAAAAAATAACGATCGTTTTTCCAACCCACCGTAACTAATTGATAATGATGCTGTTGTGTGTCGGCAATAATTTCATCACGAAGACTATCGTTGTCGGCTGTTTCGGCTTTGTACTGATGATTATTTAACAAAGTCAGTATTGCTTTTTGATATTGTGTTATTTTATCCATTGTACGATTTCAGCATTTTTTTTTCATCTTCATACGTCAAGCGCAGCGGGTCGGCTGTAATCGTCCAACCTTCTTTGATTAAGCCTTGTTTTACCGTTTCGTGAAATATATCTTTTGCCATACGCTGAGTTTATAATTGCAAATATACACCTTTTTTTCTTTTTTACAAAAAAACACCGCTACAAAGGCTTTCGACTACCTAGTGTATTAGATATGAAATAAACTTAGTACCTTTGGGAAAAAATAATAATGGGACAATTGCAAGCAAAATCAGTAATTATAAGTAAACCTCTATTGAATTTACTAATAGAATTAACAAATCAACATAAAGTAAGTGACC
>JANMGN010000640.1:0-14036 GCA_031374645.1 Chitinophagales bacterium
GGTCACTTACTTTATGTTGATTTGTTAATTCTATTAGTAAATTCAATAGAGGTTTACTTATAATTACTGATTTTGCTTGCAATTGTCCCATTATTATTTTTTCCCAAAGGTACTAAGTTTATTTCATATCTAATACACTAACTTGCTGCTCAAACCTTCTCGATTACGCAATAAGAAAGGATTCCCTAATGTATTAAAATTGGGTTCTACTCTAAAATACCCCAAAGCCAAACGTACTTGATTTTTGGAAAATGGGGTACATAACAAATGCGCATTTATCGCAAGCGGCAATCCTTTTTTTACCAAAACATTATTCAAAGGAATATCATCAAATTCTTGCCTACTTACAGCCATAGAAACATCAATGCCAAACTTTTTATTGAGCATTTTTTCATAAATGCTTTCCAGTACAACATTGTGCTTAGGGTAAATAACAGTGGAATCCGTCAGTAATCCATTATCATCCGCTTTCAAAAAATTAAAGGTCAGTAAAGAGGAGTCTCTAAGGCGTTTGTCAATACCTAAAAAAATGAATTTCCGCCCATCAAAAGGCTCAAAAATGGATTTTCCTAATAAACCTCTATTGATAGGGGTTAAAAGGCTCTGTTTGCCGTAAGCCACTTGAATCCCTATTTTTTGATTATCGTAATGATAACGTATGCCGTTGATTAACAAAAACTTACAAGTATAATCTGATACTTCAAGATTGAACTGCCCAATATCAAAGTCTTTTGTAAGTGTTTTCACCTTATCCATAAAAGATAATTTCTTATTACTGAGTGCCTTTTTTATCAAAAAATTAGGATTTTCAAATTGCTCTAATTCTTTTTGGTAGCCCTTTGCTTTTGTTTCTATCTCTTGAAGAATATGCTCGTGCTTTTGTTTAAGTTCCCAAATCTTTTGAAACTTATGCTCTATATCTTCAAAAGGTTGTAAACTCAGTCGTTGTTTCCATACACTATCTTTAAGCGTAGAATCTCTGAACTCTTCTACACGACAAAAAAAATACTGTTCCATGGAGTCTAATTTCAATCTTATTTGCTTCTTTTTTTCAGCAAATTTCGGATGTGTTACAATATATTGGTATTGCTCAAATAACTTTTCTTCCGCTACCGCTTTGAGTTCTATATCTCCCATTGCCAAAGGGTTATTGATTTTTCCTTGTAAATTATCACCCAGATGATTTACATCTATCATCTTTGATTTTATCGTTTCCAAATGCTTCTGATAATCAAACTTTACATTGATGTTGGATAGTTTTTTATCAAACTTTTGATTGATAAAAATAGCATTGCCTGTAATATTCAAAGGAATTCCTGCAACAGTAGCACTATGCTGAATATTAATGTTCCCAATCGTAAGAGGTTCATCAAACTGTGTAGTGTCGCTGTCAATAAAAGAATAACTCAAACCAATTGCAGAAGACTGTCGCTTTGCTACTTTTTTAGGTTTCATATCTTTTGCTTTTGCTACCAAACCATTGTAATTTTCCAAAGAAGATACCCAGTTATTTGGCATAGCTTTGCCCAACCAATCTTTATTTTTTTTATAAAAATTAAGTAAATTAAGACGTGCTTCGCTCGTGTCAAGTACAGTTGTTGTCATACTTGCTTTTGTAGTGTCATTTTGTAGTGCAATGGTCTGAGCAGAGCAAATATTACAAAAGAAAGAAGAAAACCCTATAAATAAACATATTTTTGAATACATCAATATTGCGATTATTTTACTTTTATTTTCAAAATTTCAACGTCTGTTTGTAATGTTTCGATGACAGCTTGTTGCTCTTTCAAGGCTTGCATCAATACAGCTATCAATTCTGTATAATTGATACCTTTATATTTGGTATAGCCTGTGATTTCATTCACTTGCTTATCTATGTCTTCTGTGTAAGTAACAGTCGTATCGTTGCCATTTGCATCTTTGACAATTTTTGTTTTTTGCACTTTTTCTTTGACGATTTTAGTCGTTGTTTTAGGTACGTCAAACTCCTCCACAATATCAGGTATTATCTGCTCCACATCTTGAGCAATCAAACCATAGTGCTTTTTCTTTACGTTCTGCCCTGCCTTTATTACAGGTGCTTCTGCGATAACATTATAATTTTTAGGGCTTAATTTTTTTACCAAATCCATCGCATTCGTTAAATCTACAATATTATCTTTTAGGTTTTTATCAGAGGATTGGATAAAAGCACCCTTGAGAACCAAACGTCCTTCAAACTGAGCTGCTGCACTATTTGGATGAAACATAGTTGTATCTAAACTCGAATATACACCAATGACGGGTATTCTACTTGCTAATGGAATGGTAGCGGTATTAATAAATTTATTGTAAAATCCATATTTATAATTCACTGGAGTTGTGTATGTTGAACTATTATTAACAGTTATAACTTGACTTACTCCATAATCTATGGCAGTACCACTAAAAGTGAAAATGTTTTCTATTCCATAACAGCTGGTTGTGTTTCCAGCTGGTTTCTGCCAAGCATTTCTAAATGCAGTAATTTTTCCCGTAGTTGCTAAATTCGTAAATTCATTTTCAATACCAATTATATCGTAAGCATTACAACCAGGAGTATTACAATCAGAATTATCAACTTCAAACGTCAATCCTTTCATGCTACCTGATGTTGGTACTGTACGTTTCAAAATAGTTCTCAATGCAACAGCAGGCCCCAGTATTCCTTGTTTAAAATTTAAAAGTATCCCATTATTTTGAGTTGTAGGAATATTATCAATTGTTAGTCCAGCAAAACTATTCCCATTTGTATTTACCCCAATAGATTTATCTGCCATAATATTAATCTGACCAAAAGCCAACTTAACAAATAGAATGGAAAACGAGAGAAGAAAAATTATTTTTTTCATTATCAAAAAATTTTAAGTGTTTATAAATTATGTTTAAATTTGTGTTACTACATTGTTTTACGGCAAAAATACCCTTACTTATTGTTGATACAATAAGGCAGTAGCAATTGTAAAAGCTGCTAAAAAACGTTGAGTTTAATTTGCTATTATAGATGAATTTTTATAATCTACTCTTTAAAAAGTCAAGAAAATAGCTATATATCTTAGTGACTACACACTAAAATACAACTGTTTGTTGTATAGGAAACGCTTATCACAGCTTGTTACCACAAACTGTACGCTGCTACTTAGACTTAATTACACACACTGAAATAAAGATACTGATTAAACTGTAAACACAAAATACCCAAAAATTAGTCAAATAATTAATTAATTTAAACACTGTTCCATTTATTAAGTAGTTGGACTAAAATAATAGTATAAACGGGGCAAATGCTGGTTCATAGTTGTTCAATTTACTGTTTAAAATTAGTATTTAGCCGATTGTTGTAGCCTGCAAAATACCTATCCATTTAAGACCGAAAAGTCTAAATAGATGAAAATATTGAAGCCAGTCCATTTAAAAAACATTAAATGAACGCTAAAAATAGCTAAAACTAAGGACTATTGTACCAATGCACAGACAATCGACATACTGCTGTATTGTAGAAACAGCTGGGAGGAATGTCAAAATAATAAGGTCTGCTTTGGGCATTTCATATTGGGAGTACGCTTTTTCATGGGTTCTCCAAAATTGTTTTTTCTAAGTGTTTTACATAGTTTAAAATGGGTTAGTGTTAAAAGTAAGTAGTTTGTTTTTATTTAAAATTTGCCGTAAAAAAACAAG
Source organism: Chitinophagales bacterium (assembly GCA_031374645.1). Classification (GTDB taxonomy): domain Bacteria; phylum Bacteroidota; class Bacteroidia; order Chitinophagales; family Saprospiraceae; genus CANHEE01. The sequence continues at coordinate 3,697 of JANMGN010000640.1, forward strand.
TGCGATACGCAAATTTTTGTATTATTTGTCAATGACTACAAAAATGCAAAAAAAAAAAAAAAACATTTCCTAATTTTTTAACATTTATTTTTGAGATAAATAAAAAAATACCGTATTTAGGGTATGTTTTAAAGCACAAAACCCTTGCTTTTTTGTGGATAATACGAAATTGGATTAGTTCAAAAATCACTAATACTCATCATCATCCCAGTCATACTGTTTTGGGCTATCTCCAACTTTTTGAGTAATTTTATACTCTTTGGGTTCTACCGTATCTTCCTCAATATCCAGTAAGATTGCATCAAAATTCCAACTCGCTCCGAAATCGAAATAATATAAAATTTGTTGTCCTTTGTACAAATTCGTTTCTCCTATTTGCACCATCGTTGTACGAACGCCATCATCTCCATCAGGTGACCAAAACGCAAATGAGTTATGAGCTGCACTTTTACCTGTCAATGAAAAATAATAGAGGTGATCATTGTCAAAATCAATGGCATCTTGAATGGCTAAATGCAAATCTTCAAAAGTATCAGAACCTGCAAATTCTATGATGCGGCACATCTCTTTTCCAAAACTCACTTTGAACCTATAAAGCCCTTTTCGCAAAGGAAAACGAACTTGCAAGAGCGAATGTTCTACTTTTAAATCTGGAAAAGCAATTTTAAAAGCATCTTCAAAACGTCCCATTGTCTCTTCGCCCTCTTCTAATTCGTAGTAAGCGTCAATCAAGCGATTTTCTAAATTCCATTCAAATTGAGAGCGTTCTTCAACTAAAATAGGCAAGATTGATGCTCCTTGAAGGGTCAATGACATTGCCTCATAAGGAGAAACATACCTATTTTTAGGTGCATCGACCAGATTTTTGTCCCAAAATAGTTCCACGCAGCCAAACGCAGACATAACTTCTTCAAAAAATTTGTCACTCGAAGCCCTTTCTTGTCCTTTTCGTTTCAGTTCGTTACAAGATATTGTAACTGTCTTATTGGGTATATTTTTCTTCAATAGTTTTTTGAGTACATCTGATTTCCAAAAACTACGACAGCCAAATACTTCTCTCCAATCTATGAATGACCAAAATGCTTCTAATAAAAAAAAGTATTTTGTATCATCACTAAGTTCTTCATATTCTTTTATTTTTACTTCATTGGGTTCAAATATAAGCTCTTTTTTTGAGGCAGCAGGGATGAATAAAGTGAGGTGGTCTAATTTAGCCGCACAAGTTTCTCCATAAGGAGAAAGGTCTGTGAAAAAAAATTCGAGCAGGCGTTTTGCACAAATCAATGCGCCGACGGCTGAAAAAATCCTTCAAAATTTTTTCAAGCCAGTCGAAGCGTGTTGACTTAGTGTAAAACTCGCCTTGCTTACGAATAATTGCTTGCTCAAAGTTCGACATTTTTTTGATTTTTCCAATATCTTTTTTCAAAACGTTCGGGAAAATCATAGTTTAAACTCGAATGCCTGCGTTTTTTATTATAATACACTTCAATGTACTCAAAAATTTCAGAATAAGCGTCTTCAAAATTGGCAAATTTTCCACCTTCGAGTATTTCAGTTTTGCTTCGGGAGAAAAAACTTTCGCCCATTGCGTTGTCATAATGATTGTCTTTTCGAGTCATGCTTTGCTTAAAATCATGGGCTTTGAGCAATTGTCGAAAACGATTTGAGCCATATTGACCACCACCATCAGTATGAATAATCAAACCTTTGGCTAGTTTTCGTCGGTCAATTACTTTTTGTAAAGCATTGATTGTCAGTTGAGTAGGCATCGAATTCATCAATTCCCAACCTACAACAACACGAGTATGCATATCTTGAAAAGTGGCTAAATACAAATATTCGTCATTTTGTAACGGAATATAAGTGATGTCACCGACCAAAATCTCAAGCGGTCGAGTTGGCTTTTTACGATTACCATTTTCATCCAACAATAAATTAAGGCTTCGACCCAAATTATGCTTCGAGTTAGTCGTTTTGGGTACAAAACTTTTAGGTTGTATGGCACGTAAATCTTGCTTTTTCATCATCGAACGTACTTGAAAACGACCTATTTTGTACCCTTTTTCTTGCAAATCCGCTACAATCCGCCTCGCTCCATAACGCCTGCGATGTTCCGTAAAAACGTCTTTAACCTCTGCCGCTTTTTTCTCTTTGGCTTCTTTTAAAACATAAGTTTCTTTGCGTTGCCAAGCATAGAAGGAGCTCTTTGAAACTTCTAAAACACTGAAAATCAATTCAGTAGTAAAAAACGAACGTAAAATAACAATCAATTGATAAATTAGAACTATGTTTTTGGGCTTAAAATGGAGATAACTTTTTTTAATAAATCTCGCTCCGTTTCTGCCTGTCGCAACTGTTTGCGAAGTTGTTCGTTTTCAGAAATAAGTAATTGGTTATCAGGTGCTTGTGATTCGCTTGCCTCTATTTTCCAATTGTAAAGCAAATTTTCACCGATACCCAACGTTCGAGCTACTTCGCTCACACTGCGTCCTGAGTTGACCATTTTTAGGGCTTCTGATTTGAAACCTGCGTCGAACTTTCGACGTTTACGTACTAATTGTTTCTTGTCCATAATTGCACAAAGTTAATGGATTTTTTCGTGCGGATAAACTGAACCATCTCAGTTTAGCACTTTTTGCAATATAGAAAAAAGTATTTAGCAAATTCATTTGTTCTTACTTTGTTTTGTTCGTTGCAAATTTAGTCTGAAATGATAACATTTTCTCATTCAAGACTAATAAATCCGACGATTTCAACACATTTTTGGAAGCTGTTAAAGATACATTCCTTGCAGCAAGATAATCTATGAAAATTTGAAAATCCTTAATAATTAAGGCATTAGTAAAATACATAAAATATGTTTTTTTTGATAAAATAAATTTTCTGTTACAAAAATACAATATTTTTCGATTTCCGATAACAAAATACTTGTAAATCGAATAAATAAATAATGGAAAAAATTTCGCTGATTCTAATACAAAAAGTGGCTGATTTCACTTTTTTTTAAGGAAATTCAAAAATATCTTTTTTAAGGCAAAAAAACCTTACTTTTCTATGTAATATATACAATAGTCCGTGCATTTTTTTTAGAAAAAAATGCGAATTAAAAAAAAGTCGTAGCTTTGTTTTGGACAACAACATCTACGACTAATGAGCATTCAAGAAATACTCAGTGCAATATTCGCAAATATTGGGCTAACAAACAAGCCCGAGCTAAAATTTTTTACAGAAATGTTTACTTTATTATTTTCTGTAAAAGGACGACACAATTTTGAAAATTGGTCACGTTATAGTTTTTATGACGAAAGTACGTTTCGTCGTCGCTTTGGTCGTTGCTTTGATTGGTTAAAATTCAATCAAGCCACGATGGCACTCGGTGGCATGAGTGCTACTGAAACACAAGCGGTTATTGCTGCGATAGACTGCTCGTTTATCTCCAAAAGTGGTAAAAAAACCTTTGGTATAGATAAGTTTTGGTCAGGTTCCAAAAAGGCTTAGAAATTAGTGTTATCGCTCTAATAAATGTTCAAACCCGTATGGCTTGGACTTTGGATGCAACTCAAACACCAAGCGGATTGAGCCAAAAAGAGAGCGATACGAATTATTCTCGTGTTGATTTTTACATAGAGCAAGTCATGGATTATTTGCCCTATCTAATTGGTATTCAATACTTTGTAGCGGATGGTTATTATGCTAAGGCAAAAATATTTGCCGCCATGTTGCAAATGGGGAAACACCTAATTACAAAATTACGCTCGGATGCCAACTTGAAATTTCGTTTTGAAGGCGAACATCCTGACCGTAGAGGACCAAAGAACAAATATAGCTCAAAAGTCACTTATGACGATTTATCCTTATGGAAAAAAGCAGGTAAAGACGAAAAATACGATTATTTAGAACTGTATTATCACGTCTGTTATAGTCCTTCTTTTGACTGCTGGTTAATGGTCGTTTTAATTTATAACACTAAAACCAAACAATATGCTTTGTTAGCTTCAACGGATTTGGAACAGTCGGCTCAACAGATTTTGTCCTATTACCAATTGCGTTTTCAGATAGAATTTATATTCCGTGATGCCAAACAATTTACAGGTTTGACCCATTGCCAGACACAAAGTGATGAAAAATTAGATTTTCATTTTAACCTTAGCTTGGCTGCCCTAAATGTAGTAAATGTTCAAAAAGTATTAGCCCCTAATGCGCTGTCTATCAATAATTTAGCACGAAGATTTTATAATGAACGTTTACTCCAAAATTTATTAACCCAACTCAGCAAAAAGGCTGACTTGAATATATTTATTAACCCAATTCAAGAGTTAGTTCATTCCGCTGCTAAATGGGGTGAAATGAACATAACTTGATAAGAAAGAGTTCTGTGTTTTTGCACGGACTATTGATATAAGGAGGAAGAAAAAATTTTCTATGGTAAATTTCCTATACACACAAAGTTTTGATTTAAAATACATTGATTTTATGATTTTTAAGCGAGATATAAAAACGGTCTTTTTTAAGGTAAAAAAGCATTACTTTTCTATGTAATATATAATAGGAAGAAAAAGTTTTCTAAGGTAAATTTCCTTTAAACAAAAAAAATTATGATTTAAAATACATTGATTTTACGATTTTCAAGCGAGATATAAAAACGGTCTTTTTTAAGGTAAAAAAGCATTACTTTTCTATGTAATATATAATAGGAAGAAAAAGTTTTCTAAGGTAAATCTCCTTTGCACAAAAAGTTTTCCTTTAAAATTCCTTGTTCTCACGCTTTTTCAAGCGAAATAAAAAAAAGTTTTTTAAGGTAAATTCTCTTTGCACAAAAAGTTTTCCTTTAAAATTCCTTGTTCTCACGCTTTTTCAAGCGAAATAAAAAAAAGTTTTTTAAGGTAAATCTCCTTTAAACAAAAAAATTATGATTTAAAATACATTGATTTTATGATTTTTCAAACGAAATAAAAAAAAGTTTTTTAAGGTAAAAAAACTTACTTTTCTATGTAATATATAGGGGAAGAAAAAGTTTTTTAAGGTAAATTTCCTTTAAACAAAAAAAATTTGATTTAAAATACCTTATTTTTACGCTTTTCAAGCGAGGTACAAAAACGGCTTTTTTCAAGGTAAATCTCCTTACTTTTCTATGTAGTATATGGGGAAGAAAAAGTTTTGCTGTAAGATAATTTTTTTGATGCAGAAAGTAGCTAATTTTATACAACCACCATTTTTTACAAAATATCTACAAGTCCCCTACCCTATCGTTCGTTTTAGTGTTTTTTATTTTAGTGTTTTTTTGCATTAATTTTGCTGTATATAATTTAAAATATCTTTGCAGAACACAGTTCACTCTTTTGAATCAAACAGAGAAGCTATCAAAATTAAAAAGAGTGAAAAGATTTTTTTGTCTGAGTAAAGCAAATATAAATCGTCTGTCTTTGAAATAGCCTGCACCCTACCCTATTCCAGACAACCACGAAAATTTTATCGCATTCCAATAAAACTTTTAAAAACAGCATTTTTACAGCAAATTTATTGAATTTTTCTGTAAAAAATATATTTGTATTTATTCCGTTGATTATTATACTCATCAAAATCATTTTTAAGGCTTCTAAAATTGCTTTTGCTGCGTTTTAATAATCATCACTTATACTTTGTTGTAAAGTCAATAAAATTTCTTAAAACGGAGATTACAGCATTTTTTGAAATCACATTCTCTGATTTCAATTGCGATAAAGCGTTTATGCTAAAATATTTACTGTTGCTTTTGTTATTGTGAATACATATTTGCAAGAAAGTTATTAGAGAGTTAGGCTAAAACATTGATTTTTTATAAGCCTAACTAAACAACATTTTTACTGCAATCACAAATCTAAAAAAGACTAATTTTTATTTTGCTGTAAAACTGCATTAATTTTGCTGTAAAAATCTGTAAATTTTCAATTATTTTTATTGAAAAATGCTGTAAAACAAAAAATTTACTTATTTTTGTGCCAAAATAATTAAAGCATTATGGTAATAGCAATCACAAATTTAAAAGGTGGCGTTGGGAAGACAACACTCACTATAAACCTTGCAGTAGGGTTCGCTTTGCGTGGTAAAACGGTGTGCATCGTAGATACTGATTTGGGGCAAAAATCATCTATGGAATGGGCGGGAAACCGTGAAGAAGACCGTGTAAAAATCCCTGTTTATGGCGTAACAGTCAAGCAAATCACCAAAGAAGTAGCTGAATTAAGCAAAAATTATGACATTGTCTTGATTGATGGAACGCCTCAACTTAACGAGGTTGCGGACAGAACAATCGTTGCGAGTGACTTAGTATTGATTCCGATGTCTGCTTCTATGTTCGATTTTCGTGGTTTTCAAAACTTTTTGGAGCGATACGACCAGATGAAAGAGATGAAAGAAGCAAATGGAGGCAGTGTAGAAGCTCGTATTTTGTTGAACAGAATTGAAAAAAATCGCAACGTCACGAAACAAATCGAAGAAGAATTAAAAGAATATGAGCTTCCAGTTATGGAGAGCAAAATTAGTTATCGTGTGGCGTATGTCGAAAGTGCTATCGAAGGTTTGGGCGTAATGGAATTTAAAGACCCAAAAGCCAAAGCAGAAATTGATGCTTTGCTAACTGAATTAACGAAATTAATGTAAAATTACAGCAAAGTTATTGAAAAATGCTGTAATTTTTCAATAACTTTGCTGTAAAACTATTTTTATAACTATTTTAAATTATAAAAAATGGCAGTAAAAAAAACGATGGGCAAAAAACCCGTACTGACTCCAGAGGAGCAAGAAAAAATTATTCAATCAGCGCAACGTGAAGAAGAAAAAACTGAAAAAGCCAAAGTTCAGCGTGTAACGGTTGATTTTCCATTGTACATCTACGACAAAATGAAAAATTATACCGATGATACAGGTCAGAGCCTCAAAAGTTTTATTGTCGGAGAGATTCGTACTTTTTTTGATGATTTAGACGAAAAAAATAGGCAAAAATAAGAAATAAAATAAAGTGTGTCTTACAGGACACATTTTATTTTATTTCTTACAGCGATATTACAGCATTTTGCTGTAATATCGCTGTATTTTTTATTAAAAATTAAAGTAAAACAACCACAAATTTCTTTTAGTTGTTGTTTTACTTATTTTAACTACTTTAACAATCTTTATATTTAGAGCCTTCTAACTTATTCATAATCAACAACTTACAAAGTTTATTATGACAAATTTGGGAATAACTATGACAAAAGACGGAAGTAATTATGACAAAAATAGGAACAACTATGACGAAAACAGGATACAACTATGACAAAAGACGGAAGTAATTATGACAAAAATAGGATACCTATGACAAAAAACAGAAGTAAACTCATTTATCTAAAAAAATTATATGTTATTATGACAAATTTGGGAATAATTATGACAAATTTGGGAATAATTCAAGATAGTTAATTATCTTTGTCGATACTTTTGCCTCAATAGGGTAGGGTAGAGCTAAGTTTTTATTGCAGCAAAATAGTAAGATTTCAATATTTATTCCAATTTTTTTTACATAACTACTTCATTTTCAATATATTATAATTTTTAGCAATGAAGCTCAGTAACGATTTTAAGGTAGTGAGTTTTTGTCATAGTAATAACTAAAAAAATGTGCAATACACTGATAGCCAAGTATTTATAATTTTAATTTTATAAACTTCAGCAATTCTCGGTTTAGAAAAATTCCGAGATAAATCACTAACCCTGACAGGGTTCTTTTGACAAAAAGCAATGATTTTGTACTAAATTCGGTATTAATTATTGAAACCCTGTCAGGATTTTAGACCCGAAAAAGCCAAACCGAGAATTGCTGTATAAACTTTAATGTGCCACGGATGGAGCATGAAAACGGTCTTATATCGAGTTTTGTCATTACGAGTAATGATCTGATTGAAGCGAAATACAATTATTCGCTTTGGGAAAAGCGTGTTTTTGTCTATATGATTAGCACAATGAAGCGTGATGATACGGGTTTTAAGCCCGTGCGCATCTACATTCGTGACCTAATGCGCTTCTTTGAAACGCACAGTAACAACGATTACAGCGTTATCCGTGCGATTCCCGAAACTATATCTAAAAAGCCTTTTTATGTGCCTTATCACACCAAAGATGGCGGCAAACGTTGGTCAATCATCAATGTTTTGTCTATCGGAACACAGCCCGAAATTGGGGACAGAAGCGAAGGAAATGCCTATATTGAGTTGAAATTTAACAGTGATTTGATGCCTTATTTGCTCGAATTAAAAGAGAAATTTACCAAATATGACATTAGAAATATCACAGGATTGAAAAGTATTTATTCTATTCGATTGTACGAATATTTGAAAGAAAATGAGTTCCGAAAAGGTGTTTTTGAAGTTAGTGTTGATGAACTTAAAGACATGTTTTGCATGAGCGCAAAGGACAATAACGGCAAAGAGTTATATCCCTTGTATGGTGATTTTAAAAAACGAGTTTTACTCAAAGCTCAAGAAGATTTATTGCAACATTGCGACATTAAATTTTCGTTTTGGGAAAAAAAGCAAGGAAAAAAAGTAGTCGGAGTAGTTTTTGAAATTATTAAAAACGAAAAACTAAAAATTGCTACGAGAGCCATTCAGAGCGACGATATGTCAAAAAGTGCTCAAGAGCCTACCGACGTAAAAAAAATGCGCCAAGAGCTGTTTAATGCTCTTTATTCGCAAGCTAAAGTGTTGGGAATTAGTGAAGCGGTACTTCGGATGGTAATTGAAAACTACTCACCCGAAGCTGTTCAACAAGGTTTTGATTATACGATGCTCGAATTGAATAAAGGAAAAATCAAAGAAAATATTGATGGCTACTTTATCACAGCCGTAAAAAATGGTTTCACAAGTGCGCCTTTTGAAAAAGAGCAAAAGAAAAAGAAGACAATTGCAGAACGCAACACCCAGCAAAAACAACAAGCAACCCAGCAACAACTCGATAAAATTGCTCATGCGAAATACATCAATGACAAAATACGAGAACTAACTTCTGTAGACCCGAGCATCACTGAAATAGCCGTACAAAATGTTATAGTTAGCAAAGCGGGACAATTTCGTCTTCGTGTTTTGGGTATCGAAAAACCAGATATTGAGCTTTTTAGAAAAGACGAAATATTGAGAGAATTTGTGAAAATCCAAATTATGGAAGCCTTCAAAAGTGAATTTGAAGGATTATAAAAAAACAAAAAATGTGTTGAACGTATTTTGAAAATAAATGCCCAAAATTGTATGCTAATATTATTCTGCTGTAAAAATTAATTCAAATTGCTGTAAATTTGCTGTAAATTTTCAATAAAAATTATGGAACAAAACAATATCTTACTTTATACGACTACTTCGGGCGATGTAAAAGTAGAAGTCCACATAGAAAACGAGACAGTTTGGCTTACTCAAAAAGCGATTGCATCGCTGTTCGGTGTGCAACGTCCTGCAATTACGAAGCATTTAAAAAATATTTTTGAAAGCAATGAATTGGAGGAAAAAACAGTGTGTTCCATTTTGGAACACACTGCCGAAGACGGTAAAAAATACCAAACGCAATATTACAATCTCGATGCGATTATTTCGGTAGGGTATAGGGTCAATTCAATTCAAGCCACACAGTTTCGAGTTTGGGCGACCAAAACGCTGAAAGAGTTTGTGACCAAAGGTTTTGTCATGGATGATGCTCGCCTCAAACAAGGTAAAACGCTTTTTGGCAAAGATTATTTTGACGAATTACTCGAGCGCATACGGGAGATACGTACAAGTGAAAGGCGTTTTTACCAAAAAATAACAGATATTTATGCGCTTTCGGTAGATTACAGCAAAGAGGCAGAAACAACGAAGCTATTTTTTATGACCGTCCAAAATAAATTGCATTGGGCGATTACTGGAAAAACGGCGGCAGAAACTATTTACTCAGAAGCAGATGCAACAAAATTATATATGGGTCTAAAAACTTGGAAGAATGCACCCGACGGAAAAATTTTAAAATCTGATGTCGCTGTTGCTAAAAATTACTTGAACGAAGCACATCTTCAAGAACTTAACCGCATCGTGTCTGCCTATTTGGATTTGGCAGAAAATAATGCAAAACGTCAGCAAACTATAAAAATGGAAGATTGGGCAAAATTTTTAGATTCCTTTTTACAATTGTCAAGCTATCCGATTTTGACGCACAAGGGAAAGGTTTCTCAATTAGAAGCAAAACTTAAAGCAGAAACAGAATACGACAAATACCGCATTATTCAAGACGAGCTTTATCAGTCTGATTTTGATAAAGTAATCAATTCAATAAAATTGCTGTAAAATTGCTGTATTATTTCTTTA
>JANMGN010000641.1:0-4727 GCA_031374645.1 Chitinophagales bacterium
GGTCACTTACTTTATGTTGATTTGTTAATTCTATTAGTAAATTCAATAGAGGTTTACTTATAATTACTGATTTTGCTTGCAATTGTCCCATTATTATTTTTTCCCAAAGGTACTAAGTTTATTTCATATCTAATACACTAAATACAGGTCTAAAAGACTTTTATGAAGATATTGCTAATAATTCAACAACAGCAAATCGCTTAGAAGTTTGCGTAATTGAATTTAGTGACAAAATAAATGTATTAGTTGAGCCTTCCCTTGTAGATAACTTTACTATGCCAGTCTTAACTACAAAAGGTACCACAAAGTTAGTTGATGCTGTAAGAGTAGGTATCCAAAAAGTAGAGGATAGAAAAAATTGGTACAAACAAACTAAGCAAAAATATTATCGTTCTTGGATTGTCCTTATGACTGATGGTGCACCAGATGCAGGTCAAGATATTAATGGACTTGCACAAGAAATTCAAACAGGAGTAAGTGCAAAATCTTTCAATTTTTTTGCTGTTGGGGTAGATGGTGCAAAAATGAATGTTTTACAACAAATTTCAAGTTCAGAAATGCAACCCGCCATGCTTGAAGGTTTAAAGTTTAGTGATTTTTTCAAATGGCTTAGCGCAAGTATGGCTGCAATCCAAAATTCAACTGATGGCACTGCCGATATTTCGCAAGGCGCATCAAATTGGATGAAAGGATATAAAATATAAAAATTTTCGTAACATGATTAATCCATTAAAAAGATTTTATTTCGTAATAGGCTTATTATTTACACTATCATCAAGTACTTCTGCACAAAACAGTACAGAAGTATTTGATGATATTTGTATTGAAGTTTCTCGTTATTTTATTAAAGCGGTAGATAGTGACGAACTTCCAAATACTATAAAAAACAATGGGGATTTATTAATATATTTAGACAAAAAATATAAAAAAAATAATGAACTAAAAAAAGTATTTAAACAAATCCAAGAGGAAACAAAAAATTATCAAAAAGGCGATGATTTAAAACGTTTTACAACTGAAAGACTTTTACCTATCATAAAATTCGATAAAAAAGAAGTAAAAACAAAAGATATTCAGCAAATAATTCGAGATTACATAGAAACAATACCAGTAATCCAACAAGAAAAAGTTCAAGAAAATCTAAGCGAAAATATTAAAAATGATGAATTGCTTAAACAAACAGAACGTAATGAAGAATTAAGAAATGAAAATGAAAGATTAAAAAACGAGAATAAAGAATTGAATAATAATACAATATTTCATAATATTGGAATTTTTGCCGCTATTTGTTCAATTTTAGGGTTAATACTATTTATATATGTTATGGCTAAAAAAAGAAAAAAACCTTTAAAAAAAGTATCAAACAATAAGCCTATTATTCCGCAATCAACTTTTCCAACGAATAGTGTTCAAACTAATGCAATAAAAACTACCGAGCTAACAAATATTGCTCAAAACCAAGAATGGTTTGTAGTTGGGAAATCAGTTATAGGCAAGTCCCATATTGAAAGTAATATCGTTTGTCAAGATAATTGCTTTATACAAACGTTAGATAATAATTGGGGTATTGCGATTTCATGCGATGGCGCAGGGTCTGCGAAAAATTCAGATAAAGGCTCTAAATTTGTATCAGAACAAAGTGCTAAAATTTTTAAGGCAATCATTGACAAAAGCGGCTTTACAAAAAGCAAGCAACTTCCTGAGCTAAAAATTTGGAAAGAACTGTCTAAACAAGGTTTATATCAAACTTATAAAGACCTTGATGATTATTCAAAGAAAGAAGGTTTAAGATTAGAAAGTTTGGCTTGCACCGTTATTATAGTTGTTTATTCACCTTATGGGTATTTAGTAACTCATATAGGAGATGGCAGAGCAGGCTATCTTGATGAAAATAATTCTTGGAAGGCAATGATAACTCCTTGGAAAGGCGATGAAGCCAATCAAACAATGTTTATCACTTCATCAATTTGGAATGAGCAAATTGATACCTTCATTGAAAGTAATGTTATTGAAACTCAATCAAAAGCATTTACCCTTATGTCAGATGGTTGCGAAAGTCATTGTTTTGAATGTAGCAAAATCAATAATGAAACAAAAGAATGGAGTGACCCTAATTTACCATTTCCTAAATTCTTTAATCCTCTCGTAAATACATTGAAAAAATTCCTATCCGAAGGTTTAGCCTATCATGAAATTGAAGGAAAATGGTCAAATTTTTTAGAAAAAGGCACAGACGGATTAAAAAATGAACCTGATGACAAAACTCTAATTTTAGGAATTTTACAAACAATCAACTAAAATGCCCAATATTGTAAATACAGCAAGTGGACAGCGTGTAGAATTAGCCATTACGCCATTCCAAACAGGAGGAGAAGGGGAATTATACAGGATTATTTCTCCACAAAGTTTATCAAACTATTGTGTTAAAATTTGTTATCAACAATATCAAAATAGCCAAAAAGAAGATAAATTAAAATATATGGTAAGCCATAAACCCCAGTCATTAACTGATGGTTCAAATTTTCGTATTTGTTGGGCAACTGATATAGTTTATCGTCAAGATGATTTTGTAGGTTTTATTATGCCGTTAGCATTTGACAATGGCATACAACTTTATGAATTATGTACGCTAAAAGTCAGAAAAAATATTGACCCTATATGGCATCAAAAGTTTGATAGAAGCCAATACAATACTCTTCCGAATAGGCTAAAACTATGTGTAAATATTGCAATAGCCATACACAATATTCATTCAAGTAAAAATTATGTTTTAGTTGATATGAAACCTCAGAATATGTTGGTTACAGCAGATGGAAAAGTATCAATCGTAGATTTAGATAGTTGTCAAATAGCAGAAAATGGCAATGTAATTTATCAAGGTCACGTGGCTACTCCTGAATATGCTCCGCCTGAAAGAGATAGACTTAATCCGACTTCTAATTTTATTCCAGAAAATTGGGATAGGTTTTCATTAGCAATCATTTTCTATGAATTGTTGTTTGGATTACACCCATTTGTAGCAACAAGTACGGGTATTTATGAAAATATTACTACAATTGACGAGAGCATACAAAAAGGCTTGTTTGTGTTTGGTTCAAAATCTCAGTATTTACAATTACCCAATTTACACAATAATTTTAAAATATTACCACAAAAACTCAAAGATTTTTTTATAAATGCCCTTGACAAAGGACATAATAATCCTAATATAAGACCATCGGCAAAAGAATGGGGAGAAATAATATTTTCAGAAATAAACCCTACAAACACTACACAAGTAGCATCAAGTAATAATAATCAACCACAAATAATTTATCGGCAAGTTGAAAAAATTGTAGAAAAGATAGTTTATAGAGAAAATTCGTGGCATTTACCAATGGCAATTGTTGCGGGTATTTTAGCAATAATGAGTTTCTTTTTCCATGAAGAAACAAAGAGAAAATTGGAACATACACAGTTTGAAAAACAAGAAACGACATGGCGATACGAACAACTCCTAGTCTTGGATGAACAAAAAACAAAATTGATTACCAAATTGTCAGGTGGGAAGCCTTTTATTGTACAAAGTATAGATTTTGAGAACTCGGCAGATAGAAATAACTATAAAAACAGTTTTGTCTATAATGAAGTCAAATACATATCACCAAGAATAAAAATTGTTGCATTAGAAAATATTAGCAATGCTAATATTTTTGTAAAGTATTTCTCTCCTTATGGTTATTTAAGTAGAAACTCCGATAGGTCGCCCAATGGATATTCGTTTAGTTTTAGCGAAAATATCTCAGAAAATACAAGTGAAATAAACGGCAGTGGATGGGGATCTAATGAAGGCGGTTCGTATGAAATTGGCAAACATAAAGTAGAAATTTGGTATAATAACAACCTTGTTGGTATAAGCGAATTTACTATAACCGAGTAAAATTTCAGTAAAATACAATAAAAATTGAAAAAAATAATACTTTTTTGTATCTTTGCATCAATAAAATCATAATAAAGATGAAATTCGTAGATATAAAAAATGATGTTGCCTTTCGTAAGATATTTGGCAACCAAAAAAAATCAGTTGTTTTAGTTTCTTTTTTAAATGCAGTTCTGCGTTTAGAAGGTCATAATCGTATCACCAAAGTAACAATTATAGACCCTTACTTACTTCCACGAATTACAGGAGAAAAAGCGAGTATAATTGACGTTCGTGCAACTGACCAAAAAAATCGACAATTTGTAGTAGAAATGCAAGTCGCAGATTTAAAGGGTTTTGAAAGTCGAGTACAATATTATACTGCCAGAGATTACTCTATGCAAATTGATAAAGGAGAAGATTATATAAAACTAAAACCTACTTTTTTTATTGGGATACTAAACTTTGGTATCGGTTTTGGTAAATTATACCTTGCGAAGCATTTTAATGTAGAAGAAGAAACAGGCGAATGTGTTTTAGATGGTATTCAATATCGTTTTATCCAACTGACTAAATTCAAGAAAAAAGAACATGAATTAGTAGACATGGTTGACAAATGGACATATTTTATCAAGCACGCCCAAAATTTAGAAATGATCCCTGACGACATTGAGGACGAAGGCTTAATTACTGCCTATAAAGAAGCAGAAAAACAATCATGGTAAAAATAAGAATTGATTGCTTATGACAATGCAAGTATGCGAGAACAAGACGAATGAGGTAGAGAAGATTTAGCAGAAGAAAGAGGAGAAGAAAGAGGAGTGGTACA
>JANMGN010000691.1:0-3225 GCA_031374645.1 Chitinophagales bacterium
AAAAATTTTTTAAAAAATTTGAATCTAGGATTGCTGCTTTGCAATATTTGCAAAGGCGTAAGTTGGCCAGAAATCTGAGGTTTTGTACATATTTTTTTTTGTTTATTCGAATTATCCAACTAAAGCGAGGTACTAAGTTCTATCGTCGAATTGCTAAAAAGCTAATGAAGTTTATTTACCGTCGTTCAAAATCGGGCAGAATACTCTTTTTCTTGCCCTTCGTTCTAAACAAATTTATTTATTTTGGTTTGCTTAGCCATCTTAACTCTAACATTTATCTGCGCGATCCGACTAAGTTTAATGATTTCTATTCTGCTAAGCTTCGCAAATCTAAGTTTACTCTACATAATAAGATTTAATATATATGCCACAACTTGACTTTTTTAGTATTGCAAACCAATTTACTTGGGGTATTGTTTATTTTGCTATTTTTTACTTTTTGATAAATTATTTTATTGTTCCTACAATTTTTGCTTCTATTTTTGCACGTGAATATTTTATTAAAAATTCTAGTTCAGACAATTTTGAAAATATCTATTACAGCTTTACAGCCTTTTTTATTTTCAATGTTTTTTTGACTGAGCTTACGAATTCTAATTCTGAAATTCTTTCTGAAATTACCAGCCTTAACTTTAATAATTTCGTAGTCGTTTCAAAATTGATTGAATTTGAAATTGCTAGCCTAAGTTTTCCTGTTTTCGAAGATTTTGATACAAATTAATACTTACTTTTTTTCTTAATATGAAATTCTCCTTTTCAAATCTTTCTTCAAATATTCTTAATTATTTTTGGGATATCACTAAAAATGTAATTTTGTCTATCTATTTCCTTGCCGATTCAATTATCTTGTTCTTCCTTTTCTCTTTTAGTTACCTTGAAAGTTTGGTTCTTTCTTTCTTTTCTAAAAATTTTTCAGCTTCGTCGAATAGCGTTTCTACTTTTTTTATTTTTTTCCTAAATTCTCGTTACTCACAAGTTAACTCATTTTATCTTAATTTTTTGAGTTATTTGAACCTAAATCAATTTGCAAAAGCAACTTCTGATGTATTGGTTTTTGTAGCTCTTTATAGCTTTTTTTCTATTTATCTTTTTACGGGATCAGCTTCGGTTGCTTTTTCAAACGAGGGCTTGTGGCTTTCCATTCTAAGTCTAGCTGTTATCTATTTTTTTTATTATTTGCGCACTTTGGATAATGCCGGTAAGGACGCAATTTCACTTGAGATTGATGCTCTAAAAAAACTCATGCTAAAAAATTCCGAGTTGGCAAATGAGGTTTCTTCCCTTGAAGATGCTACAATTACATTTCAGATGCAAGTTATCACAATTATCGAAGCTTGGTTCGTAGTAATTTCTAATTTTGTAGACCAGATGGGCTCAGATTCTTCTTCTGTTGTTCAAATTGAGTTTTTGGTCGATTCTGTTTTCGCAGATCATCTAAAAGATTTGAGTAATTTGTCTATTTCAAGGGAAAATCTCAATAAAGTGATCAGCTTGAAAGATTTTAATGAGGAAATTGTTTCAGAGGTTTTCGATAATAATAATTAATTACTTTCTCGTATGTTTGAAATCTATAATTTTTTTATCTATTTTTTGATTGGTTTGGTTATTACTTTGATCCTAAATTTTGGATTTGGTCAACTAAATATTAATACCACCAATTTCGATTACGAAAAATTTTCAGCTTACGAGTGTGGATTTGATCCATTTGAGCATACCAGATTTAGTTTTGACGTTCGCTTTTACCTTGTCGCAATTTTTTATATTATTTTTGATCTTGAAGTTATTTTTTTCTTCCCCCTTTCAATTTCGGTTAATTACTTGTACGGTTTGGACTTTTTGTTTACTCTTTCTTTTATTTTTTTTCTCTTTTTGGGCGTCGTTTACGAGTTCTGGAAAGGTAAGCTTGACTGGTCCAGAGGTTAACAATATTTTTTTCTTTTTTTTATGGAAATTCTACTTCAACTTCAACAAATTTTCCCAAAGGATATTGCGACAACACTTTTTTACCCCGGTTTTGGTAAAGTTCGAAACTCCTACGTTTTGGTTCTTAAGTCTCGTTCGCCTTCTCTTCTAAACTTTTTGTCTAAATCTTATCAATTTCAATTTTCATATTTTATCGATGAGTTTGCGTCCGATGAGATTTCTTTGCTCAAAAGATTTAAAGTTTTTTTGTACCTTAGGTCTCTTGACTCTGAAATTTTTATTGTTTCTCCTCTTTCGTTGGATCATAACTTCCTTTGGACTGCTGAGGAGATTTTTTGTGGCTCTAACTGGGCTGAGCGCGAAATTTACGACCTTTACGGTGTTTACTTTTATAATCATTCAGATCTTCGCAGAATTCTTACAGATTACGGGTTTGAGGGATTTCCTCTTCGAAAAGATTTCCCCGTTAGCGGTTACATTCAAATTCGTTATGATGAAGTTCTAAAAAGAATCGTTTCTGAACCAATTGAACTCTCGCAAGAATACAGATTTTTTGAGTTTAATAATCCTTGGGTTGGCAAAAATGCTTGAAACTAAAAATTTTAATATTAATTTTGGTCCGCAGCATCCTGCTGCTCATGGAGTTTTGCGACTCGTAGTTGAGCTATCTGGTGAGTCAGTTGTTCGTTCCGAACCACACATCGGGTTGTTGCATCGAGGCACAGAAAAACTTATCGAGTACAAGACTTACCTTCAAGGTTTGCCGTATTTTGATCGTCTTGATTACGTTTCAATGATAGCCCAGGAACACGCTTATTGTTTGGCTATCGAAAATCTTCTCGGACTGGTTGTTCCTATTCGTGCTAAGTATATTCGTACACTTTTTCTAGAATTGACGCGTCTACTAAATCATCTTCTTGCAGTCAGTACTCATGCTCTTGACGTGGGTGCCCTTACTCCGTTTTTGTGGGCTTTTGAAGAACGGGAAAAACTTATGGAATTTTACGAAAGGGTCTCAGGTGCGCGTATACATGCCGCTTACTTTAGACCTGGCGGTGTTTCAGAAGATATCCCTGCCGGCATGCTTGAAGATATTTACAAATTTTCTAAGGCCTTTAGCCGGCGTGTTGACGAATTTGAGGAAATGCTAACTAATAATCGAATTTGGAAAAATAGATTGATTGGTGTGGGTGTGGTACCGCTTACGAAAGCTCTAGAGTTTGGATTTAGTGGGCCGATGTTGCGTGGATCCGGTTTTGGCTGGGATCTGCGTAAAATTATACCTTATGAAGTTTACGACTC
>JANMGN010000763.1:0-6059 GCA_031374645.1 Chitinophagales bacterium
TCCAATTTACAATTAACTAATTTTTAACGCACATATACCTTTTTTTTTATATCTTTGCTCTCGTTTTAAAAATTAAAAGTATAATTTTTACCATTTAAAAAACAAATAATAAAGATGAACAAATTTTTTGTCTTATTGGCAATGTTCTGCTTCGTGGCTACAACACAAGCACAAACGGAAGACCCCGTACTTTTTAGTGTTGGTGGAAAAAACATAAACCTTTCGGAATTTAAGTATATTTATCAAAAAACGAATGGCGATAAAGCGGATTTTTCTCGTCAGTCACTCGAAGAATATTTGGACTTGTATGTCAAGTTTAAGCGCAAGGTTTCTCGTGCTCGTGATATGAAATTAGATACAATCGCTGCACTTCAACAAGAGCTATCGGGCTACCGTCAGCAGTTGGCAAATAGCTATTTGGTGGACAAAGAAGTGAGCGATCGTTTAGTACAAGAGGCTTACAATCGTATGCAAAAAGATGTTGAGCTTAGTCATATCTTGATAAAACTCGACCGTTCTGCTGTTGGAAAAGACACTTTGGAGGCTTACAATAAGGCTTTGGCTGCTAAAAAACGCCTCGATGCTGGCGAAAATTTCTTGAAAGTGGTAAGAGATGTTTCAGAAGACCCGAGTGTGAAAGAAACAGATGGTAAATTAGGTTTCGTAACTGCGATGTTGCCAAATGGTTTTTATGAACTCGAAACAGCAGCGTACGAAACAAGATTGACCAAAAGTTCTATGCCTGTGCGTAGTGATATGGGTTATCATATAGTATGTCCGACCGATTTCCGTGCAGCACGTGGCGAAATAGAAGTAGCGCATATTTTGGTTCGTAAAGCGGAAAGAGCAATTTCTGCAAGACTAAAAATTGACAGTATTTATGCTGAACTGAAAGAAGGAAAAGTTACTTTCGATGAGTTGGCAGCACAAAAATCTGAGGATAGAGCTACCGCTACAAAAGGTGGTTATATTGGTTTTTTTGGTATCAATCGTTACGAAATAGCTTTTGAAAATGCTGCTTTTGGTATCGCAAAAGATGGCGGATATTCTGCTCCGTTTGAAACAAGCGTTGGTTGGCATATTATAAAACGCATCAGTCAGAAAGGATTGCAGTCTTTTGATGTAGAAAAACGTCGTTTGAAAGCAAAAATTCAGCGGGACAGCCGTTCCGAAATTGCAAATCAATCTTTTATCAATCGTATAAAAGTAAACGGTGGTTTGAACGAAAATACCTTGAATTTGGATAAATTTACAGCTACTTTAAATGATACCTTTACGACTTACCGTTGGAAAGTTCCAGAGCAAGGTGGTTCGCAACCTTTGTTGAATTTCAAAACGAACAATAAATCGTTCACAATGGGCGATTTTATGGAGTTTATCAACAATAACTCTCGTAAACGTCTTGGTTTTGCACAAGGAACAAGCGCAAGTGACGCTGCTCGTAGTCTTTATGCGGACTTTGTACGTGACGCTTGTTTGAAATATGAAGAGGCGCAATTGGAAACAAAATACCCAGAATTTAAGTCACTTATGCGTGAGTACGAAGAAGGTATTTTACTTTTTGAGGCTATGAAACGTGAAGTTTGGGACAAAGCATCGCAAGATTCTGTTGGTTTATTTAATTTTCACAAAACACAAATCGATAAATACAAGTGGGACGAGCGTGCAGAAGTTAATATGTACAGCTTGAAAGACGAGGCAAAAGACCAAATCGAAAAACTACGTACTTTGGTAACTAAAAAGAAGTACGATAAGGTTTTGAAAAAGATGAACGAAAAGACAGAAGTTGTCACTGTTCAACCTTTTAAATTTGAGCGTGGAAAAAATAAATCGCTTGACGCAATTGGCAATTGGACAGAAGGCGCACTTTCGGCTATCGAAGCCGACAAGCGTAGCAGTACGATGACTTTTTATAAAATTGAAAAAATAATTCCTGCTACGGTAAAAACATTGGCGGAAGCTCGTGGCTATGTTGTGGCGGATTACCAAGAATTTTTGGAGAAAAAATGGCTTTCTGATTTAGAAAAAAATTACGAAGTCAAAACCAATAAAATGGCAATCGAGAGTATTATCAAAGGAAAATAAAAATTTCCTATAAAAAAATCCGAATTTTTCATGTTGAAAAATTCGGATTTTTTTTATTTTTTCATCAAAAAACTATAAAAGGTTTCTGCTGCAAGTTTATTTCCTTCTGCATTAAGATGTACTTTATCTGTTGTCAAAAT
Organism: Chitinophagales bacterium; assembly: GCA_031374645.1. Lineage (GTDB taxonomy): Bacteria > Bacteroidota > Bacteroidia > Chitinophagales > Saprospiraceae > CANHEE01. The sequence continues at coordinate 2,226 of JANMGN010000763.1, forward strand.
GCCGCTTTCTTTATTTTCCTTGTTGTACAAAAGATTATATTGCAAAAAAGTTTGACGCATATCTACCAATTCACAGGTATTTTCTGCTGCAATACGTTTGACTAAATTCGCAAAGTGATTGAGTTCTCCGTCAGAATCGTTGCTGTAATCTGTATATTCGCCAATGACAGCAGGTGTTACCAAAATCACTTTTATACCTTTTATTTGCATTTTTTTGATGATGGCTTTGTAAAATTTTTCAAATTTATCAGCATCGCTGCCCGTTCCAAAAAGTTTTTTGTGCCAAACATCATTTATGCCAACCCAAATGAAAACCATATCAGGATTTTTAGCTAAAACATCATCTTCCATGCGCAAATATAGATCATAAATTTTATTTCCACCAATACCAGCTCCTTCGATACTGTATTTTTTTGCCAAACTATCTCGTAAAAGATATTGATTGAGCAAGTCTATATAAGCTCCTTTTTGTACGCCCATTTCGGTGATACTATCGCCAAAAAAGATAATTTTAGTTGTTTTGGGTTTAAAAAAAGAAAAATTAAGTATCATAAAGGCAAAGATTAATAGTGGTTTCATAAAGTATTTTTTAGTAAGCAAGTCGTCAGGATTTGTTAAAACAGCATCATTTGATTTATAAATGGGTACAGGAATAAAACAGTGTATTGAGTTGGGTTACGCTTGCTCTAAATATTTATTAATGACTTCTTTTACCTCTGATAAAATCGAAAAAATAGACAATAATTCGTCCTCTTTCGTTGCGTCATAAGCCAAACTTGTAGCATATTCTTTGCCTTGTAAAATAACAAAAAACCAAAATCGCCCTACTACATAACAGCCATACAAAGGCATTTCGCTTTGATTAATCGATTGAGTGACGACCATAGCGGAAAGCAATTGCCCCAAAGGGTCGCTATCCAAACGGTTTTCTTGTTTATATTCATGAAGGCAGAAAAATGGTTGTTTGGGTTTCAAAATTCCTTTTGATCTGAGACACTCTATACGCCCCGTCAGTTCCCAATTTCACTCAGGAAATGTAGCGGATATATTGCGTTGGGTAAATATTTTGTATTCTGCATTTCTGTAATGTACCAACGTAATCAGCGGGCTTATAAAACACATTTTTAATTCATCTTCGTTCCAAGCGTTTGCATATTCGATAAGGTCGTTTCGGATTTCGTCCATTATCATTTTTCGAGCAGGTTCTGGCTCATGCGAAGCTGAAAGCCATTTGGTTAGCAGCGGCAATGTAGGACGTTTTACAATAGAGAAAACATCTTGTATTTCTTCATAAGTCCAATTTTCAAAACTTTTCTTTTGCATTTGTCAATTTATTTATGCAAAAATACATTTTTTTATCACTATAAAATATTTTTTTTTAACAATTCAAATTTTTGCTACTTATTTTAGTTTTGCGCTAAACCAAGCATTAAAATCAAAATAAGAGTTACTCCCAAAAGACTTACTACGGTATTGAAAGAAAATACTAAGATAGAAGAAAAAAATTGTGTGAATTCGGATGCGTTTTCGTAGAAATCAGTTTTATAAAAAAACTTCATTCCTGAGAAAATAGACCAAATCAAAAGCCCTAAGTTTATAATTAAAATCAGAATAAGTGCTAAAGGATGGAAAGATGGCATACATAAATATAGCATATCGTTATTGTTTTTTGCAAAAATAAGTAAATGAGCGGATATTAGCAATAGGCTGCTATATTTTCCAATCGCCCAAATACCGTTTAAAAACTTTTGCCAGATTAAAAGCATCTGCTATGGCACGATGCTGAGGACCATCGAAATTAAAATTTTCTAATTCTACGACTTTCAATAAACCTGGCTCGAACTGCATACGTTTCATTTTGGCATATTGCGTTTTCATATCTATATGATAGTCAAGCCAATTCGCAGAAATACGGTGCAATTTGCAATCTTGTTTCAGTTGTTTTTTATCAAAACCTCCCCAAGAACACAAAACATAATCGTCGTCATTGATTTCAAACCAATCTTGAAACTCCTCCATCACGTCAGGAAAAGTTTTTGCCCTATCAACTTGCTGTTGCGTGATGTTTGTCAAATCCATGCAATACGTTGATAGATAAGGACTTAGCACAGGTTTTATAAATTTTGAAAATTTATCTTCGGCTTCGCCATACTCATTGAGAAGGTATGCGCCCAGCTCAATTGTTTCCGTTTGTCGGTTAGGCGGCTGCCCATGCCAACAAGTCGCTTCTATATCATATATAATGTATTTCATATTTAGGGAGCAAAGATAAACTTTTTCTACATTTCTAAAACACATTTTTATTTTCAATAAAAATTATTACATTTGTAGCTTAAAACAAAAAGCACTCATTTTTACTCCAATATTTATGTATAAATTTTCATTTTTAGTCACCATAAAAACACTTATTTTACTCATTGTCAGTATCTTATGTACTGAAAAAAATTACGCTCAAAGAGATTTAAACTTAGATTTTGAAATCGTAGCACGTGACGGAAACTTCCCCGTCGAGTGGAAATCAACAGGTTCGCATATCGGTTTTTTAGATGAAAAAATAAAAAAACATGGCGTTAATTCAGTACGTTTACAGCTTGCGGAAGGTGCTAATAGCAACGAAAACTCTTATTATGGACAAACTTTGATACTCAATGACAAGCAAGGCAAAGATATTATTTTTCGGGGTTATATAAAAACGGAAAATATTGGCAGCGCAGGTTTATTTTTAGTTACTCAAACTGGTACATACTTTAAGTTGGAAACTGCTATAACGGACAAAATGGATGGTCGCCGCCTTTCTGGAACAAATGACTGGACACCTATTATTTTGCGGACGCATTTCCCAATTGATTTGTACCAAATAGAGTTTGGCGCATACATAGAAGGCAAGGGCAAAGTTTGGATTGATGACCTCAAACTGACCATAGATGGGCAGCCATATCAGCTCGTTCCTCAACGAGGCGCAGAACCCAATAACGCTAAAAACGAAAAATCAAATGCAGCTTTAAAATCTACGAAAACTGCAAAAAACAAAGGTAAACAATAGCAAATAAAATACAATTAAAGAATAAAAACACTTATCTTTGCCCTTATGTTGAAGGTAATATATTAAGAAAATCATGTCAAAAGAAATAAAAATCGGACTATTAGCCCTCCTAACTATTGGTTTAGGCATCTGGGGTTTTATGTTTTTGAAAGGAAGAAATATCTTATCACGTGAAAAAATCGTTTATGTAGAGTATGCAGACGTGGACGGACTTTCGGAATCTTCTCCTGTGAATCTCAATGGTTTTCAAGTTGGAATCGTGAGTTCTATCACGATGAGTCCAGACGATGCGCACAAAGTTTTGGTCGCTATCACCTTGCGTCGAGATATAAACGTACCTAAAAATGCAGTCGTAGAGTTGGCTTCGGCTGGCGTGATGGGCGGAAAAGTAGTCAGAATTCGCTTCGATAAGCCTTGTTCTGGTGCAGATTGTGCTATTTCGGGCGATTTCCTCAAAGGCTCTACCAAAAGTATGATTGGCTCTATGATGACACCCGATGAACTCAGCGAATACGTTAGTCGTGCAAGGAATGGTGTTGGTGGAATTATGGATTCTCTTGATGCGAGTTTTCGCCAAGATAACAGCGAGGTTGGTAGAACGCTGCGTGATATTCAAAGCACCGTTTCTAACTTAAAAAAGACGACTGCGGCACTTACTCAGATGATACAGGCTTCGTCAAAAAGTATGAGTGGAACACTTACACATCTGGAATCTGTTTCAGCAAACTTGGAAAAAAGTAATGCAGAGATTACGCAGTTAATGACAAATACCAAAGAATTTACAGGGAAAC
>JANMGN010000043.1:0-2098 GCA_031374645.1 Chitinophagales bacterium
CAAAGAACTCTGCACTGCCGCAAAGCAGGACTGCCTTCGGCAGTGCGCTTGTTGTCAGAAATCAAAACAATCCGTTGATTATCAATAGATTATATTTAAAGTCCAATAGTTTTTCATAATGTCAAAATATATAAAACTCAATTTAAATGTACACAAATAAACTTATTTGGGATAGATATGGAAAGTACGACTATATGGTAACAGTTTCTTTTCATGAACATAGTGAGGAATATAATAATATAGGGCAATCTGTTACAGGTATTTTTACATTCAAAAATGTCGACAGAACAAACCCAATAATAGATGAGGATAAACCTATTAAATTTGAGGTCTTGCAATATCCTTTCGATGAAAATGCAAAAAAATTCGCTTGGCATGAAGGCATAAAATCTACAAGCATTTCAAATATTTTTTCTAATGATGAATGGCTTAACTCAGCAAAACGAGATATTAATCTCCCTAAGCAATTGCCTCGCCCCTTGAATTTGGAACTTAATTTTTCGGAAGAAGAAAATGAAGATGCAAGTAATTTAAGATTACTTGACTATTACAAAGATTTTTTAAATCAAAATGGGTATCTCATAGATTACGAAAACCATTTGTTTGCATCCTTAATGTTACAATATCGTAGTGAAGAGATTGATCATAGTTTTAAAGAAAAATTTATTCTTGATAAGGAAATAAATAAAATAAAATGGCAAGTTCAGTATTTCAGGTATTTGTATACTGATTTTGAACTTACAAAGGACGAAAGAAGTGAAATATTAGATAAATATGCCAAATACAGAATTGGTTTACTTGAAAAAGAATTATTTGGAGTACCAGAAGAAGTTAGAATAAGTAAAGAAAATTCACTGAATTATTTATCCTTACGCAAATTGGCTCTTTTCTATCAAACTGAAATTTTTTGTAGCGAACCAGCCATATATTTAGATGTCGAAGGGATATTACATATCTATGCAAGACATGAAGCAAATCTGAAAAAAATAAAATATCCTACTGAAAAAACCGAGTTTAATTATTCGGGAAAAGATATTGTATTATTACTTAAACATATAATTAATGAAAATTTTGTTTCTGAATATAAAAAATACAAAACTGAAAATCCGTATAAACATTATAGAAAAACAATTCCATATAATGGAGACAGATACAAAATTGGTATTTCAAAGGAGGGCAAAATAAATGAGTTTCATAGGTTATGATTAATTAGTTAAATATAAAAAATAAATTAAATATGATAAAAACAGCCTTACTATTTTTTTTCGGCATAATAATAGCGCTTTTTATAGCGCTTTTTATAGCATTCCCACACCTTTGTATTGGTATAGCAATAATTCAAATTACGGAGTTGATATTTGTCAAAAATAAAAAAGATAGAAAAGAAGACAACAACCTTGGTGGTGTTTTATCTATTCCAGTTATACTAATTTATTTAATTTGGTTTAGAAACGACCCATATATCTTTGATAAAGCGTTTTATCAAAATCATTATTGGTTTGTTATTTTTGGAGTATTCTTAGGGTTAATTTTTATTGCTTGGTGTATATTTGAAAGTTTACGGATAATTTATAACTCATTCATATATAGAGAAGCCAATTCAAAGTCCTTTTTAGAAACATCAATTGAAAGAGTTTTAGACCTTCTTTTAGTCTTAAATTTAGGATATTTACGAAATATATCCTCATGGATAAAAAAAAGTCAATACTATTTCCTTGTATCATTTTTGATAACACTGTTTTCATTAATTTCAGTCATATTTTTGTTAAGTATTAGTCTTAATAGAATAGTTGTTAATCATGAAATAAAAAATTGGTATTACGTCCAAACACCTTTCATAGGTTTTACTATTTATGTTTTCATCGTATATATATTGACGATGATTGATAATATCAGTGAAGACATTAAAAATAAAAAAAATAAGTTATTTATGCGAATATTGGGTTAGATAAAAACAGAGATAGTATCAAAAAAGCAAGTATTTTTGTGTGACCAAACATATAAAATACTGATAATGAAAGAATTAGAATTAATCCAACTCTATTACTATCTCTGCGAGTGCTATACTACGGAACTTTGTTGGTACTGCCAACGATTT
>JANMGN010000047.1:0-4352 GCA_031374645.1 Chitinophagales bacterium
ACTGTCGATTGGGTGTATGCCTAAGTTTTTACAAGAAAACATAATATCAATGTTTTTAAGGCTATTAATGATATTTTCAGTAATAAAACTGTCGATTGGGTGTATGCCTAAGTTTTTACCATTTTTAATTATTCATTTTCAATTATTCATTTTTAATTATTCATTTTTAATTATTCGTTACAAAAAATGTGTCGATACGCTTTTGCAAAATATAAAAATACCTACGCTTGTTTTCATTGTCAAATAGGTTTCAAACGTCGCAATCATTACGATGTGCAACCTGAACTTGTGGATAAAATAAGTAAAGAAATCCGAGAAGCCAAAGAACGAGGCGAGGAATATGTCTATAAAGACAACGATGCCAAGTGCCCAAATTGTGGCAACGAAGCCTTTAATATTGGCAGAGATTTACGTGTGCCAAACAAGACAAAAGATGAGCAGTGGCGTTGTATAAAATATTTAGTAGATAAAAAATACAATATATATTCATGTGGTTGTCAAGGAATTGGATTTGTGCCACATAAAATGGCGGATGCTATTGCGCTCGTAGAAGAATACGAAGGTCGTTTTCAACGTTACCAAAAAGAAGAAGAAACAAAGCTAAGATTGGAAGAAAAAGCTAAGAAAAAACGAGATTTGGCAAAAGAACGTAAAACAAAAACTCTATTAAGAGCTATAAAAGAAGAAAACAAAAATGTATAAAGTTAAAAATTTAACTTCCCCTAATAAAAAAAACGAAATCCAATTTGGAGAAATGTTTGAGCAATCCATGGGCGGAGCATATTGTTGTGACATTTTTATAAAAATATCGGCTGCTGAACCACTTTTATTATACGGGTGTAGCACAGGAAACGCCCTTTGGAAAGGCAACAATCAAGTGTTTTTTCCAATTTGGACAAGAAACGAGCAAGGTTATTTGATGCAAATGATTGCTTTTTTTGACTTAAAAAAAAGAAAAATCAATATTTTTTCAGCAGAATACACCTTTATTGAACTCAAATCTGTAAAAAATAATCAGATAGAAGCGATAAACAGTCCACATTGGCAGCCTAAGAAAATAACGATTGATTTGAAAGCCGAAACAATCGCTGAAACCTTTTCGTGGACAAAAATTGATACTGAAATCTTGGCTATAAAGCAACGCTTGCAAGCAATAACAGGCGGCAATTGGTTTTCCATTATTGAAGGACGTGATCAAACGGGCGGCAGTAGTTTTATCATGACAAATGTTGAAAATGCAGAAGATGTTAGCAACCCTAATCGTGGCGAAGACATTTATATCACTGGTGCAACAAACGCTGACCAAGATTTCATTGCGCACGCCCGACAAGATATTCCGATGCTGATTGTAGAAATTGAACGCTTGAAAAAATTATTAAAACAATGAATTTCACAGAAGAATATCTCCGAAATCTAGCTGCTGACCAAGTTCAAGGCGATTTTACACCTTTCAATAAAAACGATATTGGCAAAGTAAAACGCTATATCAAAGGAATGTTGGGACGGTTGAGCGACAACAAACGCATCGTCGTAGAGGCAGATTATTCGGCTTACGGAAGTGGTTTTGCGTCGTATATCAACGTAAAAATCTCTAAAAAAGATAAATCTGATACGATTATTGAGCACAACGGAAATAAAACAGTAGAGAAAAAAGATGCACTCTTGGTTTATATTTCGCTACTTTCGCCTTATTGGTATTTCGGAAAAGGCGATTGGTGGAACAATTATACGAATGGCGAATATTCAGGCGGAAGTAATAATTTTCTTACACCCGATAGCATCAATCGATACAATAAAACGCTTTGGAACGATGACATAGAATACATCACAAGGCTTTTTGAAGAATTTCGTTACGCACTTTTGACAAAAAAAGAAGTAGAACAAACGCTTGATTTTGAGGTCAAAATAACGAGTAATTTAGGCGAAAAACCTTACACTGTATTTGATTGCTTCTTTCATTGGGAGGATTAGCTAATGAACAATTAAAAATGAATAATTAAAAATTAAGTAATCATTTAAAATGAAAGTATTTTACAATTTACTGATTATCAGTCTATTAACTTCGTGTATGTCTATAAAAAACGTTGTAAACAATCGGGTTTACGCCTTACGATTGCGCCCAAATCAAGACTTAAAAAAAGAAATTATGGCTTTTGCAAAAGAAAACGACATCAAATCAGGTTACATAATTACTTGTGTTGGGAGTTTGAAAAAAGCAACTTTGCGTTTGGCAAATCAGCCTAATCCGACTACTTGGGAAGACAAATTTGAGATAGTTTCTTTGGTTGGTACATTGAGTTCCGAGAGTGGCGTACACCTTCACGCTTCTATTTCAGATGGCACGGGCAAAACAATTGGCGGACACCTCATGGACGATAATTTGGTTTATACAACTGCCGAAATCGTGATTGGCGAAGTATTGGACTTGAAATTTTCTCGTAAAATAGATAGTATTACGACTTACAAAGAGTTATTTATTGAAAAAATGTAAAAACTTAGCCTTGTACGTTGGGAAATCCTGCTCACAACAAAACTGATATAAAACGAAGCAGTTTTTTATGAAATAGTCGTTTTTTGCTATACAAAAAGCTATTGGCTAAGTTTTACAAAAAAAAATAGAGAAAAAAATGACCTATAACTTAATCGAACTTTTCGCTGAAATCATCAAAGAAGACATTGCGCCTTTTTTGAAAAAAAACGGTTTCCGAAAGAAAAACCTATATTTTTACAAAGAAGAAAATGGTATAACTTTTTTGATACATTTTCAAAAAAATACTTATAATTCTGCTGACTTTGTCCAATTTTTCATCAATTGCGGTATTGATTGTGCTGAATTTGAAACATTTGTTGAAGAGCATTTTTTACCAAATCCAAAAGAATACGAGTGTCTTTTCAGTCAGCGTTTTGAAAATATTACAGGCTACAAAACACCTTATTTTGAACTTTTAGAAAGCAGTGACGAAGGCAAAAAACGTCTTGCTGCAAATGTTATTTTAGAGTTAGAAAAAATCATTTTATTTTACCAAAACATCAAAAATATAGACGATTTAGTAGCGTTATGTATTGAAAAACATTGTTTTTTCTACGAAAAAGTCGTTAAATATTTATGTTTAAAAAATGATATGCAACGTCTGACGGCATATTTTCAAGCATTTGGCAACGGCTACAAAGACGACGAACGCTATTTATTTATGCAACATCGTTTGAACCAAGTTTTAACTCAAAATGGAGTTGCACCCATGCAATTTGAAGCAAAAATGTCTGTGCCAATTGAGATGCAGTGGGCAATAGAATAAGTTTTGCAGTTTCGTTTTTTCAAAAAATCAACAAATTAGATGATAATTACAACCTATACTTACATCAATTTTGGGTCGTCAGACGGAAGTAAAAAAGCAGCAATTGATGCCTTAGAAAAACAACTTTCTGACTTCACAGAAACACAAACCGATGTATATTTTGAAACATTTTTAAAGAATTTTTTAACAAAAAAACCATTATTAGATGCTATCGGAATTGAAAATATTGCGATTTATCATACCTTATTATATGATAATCAGTGCAATACCGAGTTTTCACCAAAAGTCGTGGCGTTTATACACAAAATTGGCGAAACATTTTTTATCTCAACTGATATAATTTAAAGCAACTAAGCATTATAAAAAAAACGACCACCGCCGCCCGTTTTCTCTACTCATGGGAAGGCAGCGAATATCAATATGGCAAAGAAAATTATGACAACGCTTTGCAAAATTTTATCAAACCAATCGAAAACATTGAGTTAGAAACCTTCTTGGAAAATCTCCTTGTACATAAAGATTTGATAGCCGCAGAGAAGGTGGAAAATATAGAAATTGAGTGTAGTATTTTTTATAATACATACTGTTGGGACAATATTTCAGAAAAATCAATTCGATTGCTGAGTGAATTGGGCGCACGATTGAGTGTACGTCCACAGCGCAATTTTGAAGGCGAAACCTTGTATCAAGTCTTGGATAGAATACGTGAACGCCCTGCGATGTGGATTGGCGAAGCCAGTATTTCTGCACTTCGGTCTTTCATAGATGGATTTTTTATTGCTTGTAATGGTGGTGCGCAGGAAATTCCTGATTTCAATGGTTTTAATGATTTTGTAGGCGAATATTATGGAAAATATACGACACCAGGCTGGAAAAACTTAATTTTGTCGGATAGTTATGGAAATGAACAAGAAGCCCTGCGTATCTTTTTCGACCTTTTAGATGAGTTCCGAGCGATGCGAAATGCACCAAGTGCAAGGGATATTGTGCATCGTTTGTTGTATGTGGCGTTTATTCATTTTAGAGGAGAAAGCCATGAAATTGGTAAAAATTTGA
>JANMGN010000053.1:0-5655 GCA_031374645.1 Chitinophagales bacterium
TTTCACGATGCAGCAAACTCTATTGCGACCATCGTTTCTACTCGAGTGCTTACCCCTTTTCAAGCAGTGCTTTGGGCTGCATTCTTCAATGTATTAGCCTTTTGGATAGGTGGATATTTGGGAATAAGTTTGGGTGTAGCAAACACAGTGAAAAGTATTGTTCAAGAAGACCAAATTACACTTTTGGTGATTAGTGCAGGTCTGATTGCAGCTATTTTCTGGAATTTGCTCACTTGGTGGTTCGGAATACCTTCGAGTTCTTCGCATACGCTGATAGGTGGATTTGCAGGTGCAGCGATTGCGCACGCAGGTTTTGGAGTAGTAAATCAAGAGAAAATACAAACAACCATTATGTTTATTTTCCTTGCTCCTTTTATTGGTATGTTATTGTCCTACATTTTTTCTATTATCCTACTTTGGGTATGCAGAAAAGGCAATCCACGTACGTTAGATGGCTGGTTCAAAAAGTTACAATTGGTTTCTTCTGCCCTTTTCAGTATTGGTCACGGTGGAAATGATGCTCAAAAAGTAATGGGAATTATTGCAGCAGCTTTGATATGCTATGCGAAAGTTCATGCTGGCGAAACACTTCCAGAATGGATGATTATCACAAAAGATGCAAAAGGAAGTATTACGCATATTCCATTTTGGGCAGTGGCAGGTTGCTACGGTGCAATCGGAATCGGAACAATGTCTGGTGGTTGGAAAATTGTAAAAACAATGGGCAGCAAAATTACAAAAGTAACTCCTTTTGAAGGTGTTGTAGCAGAAACTGCAGGTGCTTTGACCCTTTTCATGACGCAATATTTCAAAATTCCAGTAAGTACGACACATACTATTACAGGTTCGATTATTGGTGTGGGTCTTACAAGACGTGTTTCAGCGGTTCGTTGGGGCGTAACTATCAATCTACTTTGGGCTTGGATTTTGACAATTCCAGTATCAGCAATTGTTGGTGGTTTGGTTTATAAATTAGCAAGTTGGTATTTTGGATATGCTTAACTACTTAGAATAAAAAAAGGCTTCGCAAATTGCGAAGCCTTTTTTTATTTTTTGGTTAAATTTTATATTTTTTTGCTATTTTCAAGTAAATTCGTACCTTTGTAATATGGATAAGGACAAAAAACTAATACGATTTGACTGGGCAATGAAAAAATTGCTAAGAGATAAAGCTAACTTTGATGTGTTAGAAGGTTTTCTTTCTGTGTTACTTAATGAACAAATAATGGTTAAGCAAATACTGGATAGCGAAAGTAACAAGAAAACAGACGATGATAAGCACAATCGAGTAGATATTTTAGTACAAAATAGTAACAATGAACTCGTTATTATAGAAGTACAAAATAGCAAGGAGTATGATTATTTTCATAGAATATTATTTGGTACATCAAAAGCCATAACTGAACATATCAAAGAAGGTCAAGCATTTGCATCTGTAAAAAAAATAATTTCTATCACAATCGCCTATTTCGACCTCGGTCAAGGTAAGGATTATGTTTATCACGGTAAAAATATATTCAAGGGTGTACATCAAGGAGATATACTAAATTTATCTGGAAAACAAATAGAACTTTACAATAGAGCAGAAGTACACGAAATTTTTCCCGAATACTGGCTAATTAAAGTAAGTAAATTTGAAGATAGAATTAACGATCTTTTAGATGAGTGGATTTATTTTTTCAAAAATAGTGAAGTTAAAGATGGATTTACAGCACAAGGTTTGCCAGAAGCAAAAGGAAAATTAGACCAAATGAAACTCAAAGGGAAGGAATTAGACGAATACGAACACTATCTTAAAGAATTGAGAAATAAAGCAAGCGAACAACATACCAAAATGGCTGATGCACAAGATGTAATTCATAAAGCAATAATTGGCTTTTTTGAAGAAGGTGTATCCCTAAAAATAATTTCAAAAGTGTTAGAAATAGAAGAAGAATTTGTAGAAAAAGTTATTAAAAAATTGTAAAAACTTAGCGGGTAGGTAAAACGGACTTTAGTCCGTTGTAAACAAAGATTATAATAGTACAAAATAACAGCATTTCGTAAATTACCACGGACTAAAGTCCATGTTACCTAAGCTGTTACAAAAAATTTAAGATAAAAAAATAAATACAAAAAAGGCTTCGCAAATTGCGAAGCCTTTTTCTTTCCTATTCATTAAAATCTTGGACAAATAACTTTTCCTTTTCTGCGTGCAGGAGGCTGCACGTATTGAATAGAAACCTCAAATGCTCCACGATAATTGGTTGCTACGTTTAAGTTTGAAATATTTATATCGTAACTAAGACCAATATTTAGTTTTTCCATTTCTAAAATAGAAGTTATAATAATCGCATCTACGATTTTTCCTTTGTCTTTATTGTTCGCAATACGTGTCCAAAGACCTGTACGAAGCGCAACTTCTCGCCAATCCCGAGCATTGTAACGCAAGTTTGCGCCTGTCATAAATTGCTGAGAAACACCTTGTGTTTGTACCACAAAAGCTGGTAAAATAGACAATTGCTCTGTAAAAGGCAATTCTGCACCTACTTGACCTACAAAACGCCAGCGCAAAATATCTGCCTCCGAACTTGAACCATTAAAGCGAATATTAGGTGCATTAGCGTGATTGATAGAACCTCCGACATATACACTTTTATTGTCATCAAAAATCGTGTACCACAATAAACCAGCATTTAAGTCAGCATAAATATTAGAAGTCGCTTCGCCAAATGTTTCGCCGCTTGCCGCATTCAAATCTATGCTCACTCGTTTCTCATCGTATTGCGACGTGAACCAAAGATTATTGGTATTTACCCTAAATTGTCCTGCACCAATTTGAAAACCAGCCACGATATACTGGTCATTTTGACTACGACGATTACGCCCGCCGCCATTCACCTTTTTTTGGTAAGATGCACCCAAATGTCCTTTGAATTGGCTGAAATTAGAAGGTCCAGCTTGATCATTGAGCATACTAAAAGAAACGCCCATATTGTCGTCACGGCTGACTTGGATTTTTGCATCGTAGTTGGCTGCAACTGTTCGGTAAGGATTACTTTCCAAAACACTCGCCCATTGTGAACGGTAATTCACACCAGCTCGCCAAGAGCCTTGAAATACGCCAGCGTAGGCAGGATTCATCTGCAAAGGTGCGTTGTAAAATTGCGAAAAATGTGGATCTTGAGCTTGTATTGTTACGCAAAATACAATACTTAATGTTAGAGTAGATAATAATTTATTCATGCTGCGTTTTGTCTTCATCGTACGAAAACGATGTTATTAATATGAAATATTTCTGATGTTTTTTATTTATAAGTAATTAATCCTACTTTGTCACTTTGTGCCAAACGCCAATTGTTAGTAAATTTTGAACACGAATTTACTCGAATTAACAAATTTCACTAATCTTGCTTATACGACTGATATTTTTATAGAAAATCTATGGTTTTATAAAGTATAAAATAGAACTAAGTAGTTGGGCTAAAATAATCATAATTTTTTTAAAGGGAAGTCGTTGTAAAATAACAACGTAACTTCCTTTCAGTCAGTTACTTATGTTATTTTACAACGTCAAAAAAATTACCGATTATTTCTATACGCCTACTTATTTAATTAAGAAAAATTAATGATTATTCATTTTTTATTATTCGTTTTCAATTAAATTTAACGAATAACCGTTACATTTCCTTTCAAAATATTACGCTCGCCGTTGATAGATTCTACCTCGGTAGTCCAAATATACACTCCCGAAGGCATTGCAGCACCTCGATACGAGCCGTCCCAACCACACATCATACAATTGATGTCAAAGTTCGTATTTTCAAAAATTTGTTCGCCCCAACGGTCATAAACTCTGAACCAAAGCACCTTTGTTCCTTCTCGACCATGTATAACCAATTTATCATTACTTCCATCAAAATTAGGAGAAAAACCTGTTGGCACAAATACATCTTTACTTCTTATAATCTCGATATTGACTGTTTCCGTTGCAATACAACCTTTTTCATCTGTTGCTTTTATGAATACAGCCATAGAGGTTTTAGGCGTAAGTACAGTAGATTCGCAAGCGCTACAACTAAGCGACTCTTTTGAAATAGCTGTCCAATTAGTTGTTACATTACCTTGATTATTGCTTGGTTTTGAAGTCAAAGTTACACTTTTTCCATAGTACAAAGAAGTATCAGGTGTTGGTTCTATCGTAAATTTTTCAGGTTCTGTTACTGCTAAATCCTCATTGTACGTACAGCCGTTTTTGTCTTTAATATATAAGGTATAAGTGCCTGCACCAAGCGCAATTAATTGTTGTTTACCATTATAAGTAGTACCATTTGAACTAAATAAAAATGGTTGTGTACCGCCTTTGGGTAAAAAAGTAATTTTACCATCTTTTCCACCGTAACAAGTCACTGTTTTTGTTTCTATTTCAAAACCCAATTCGGCTGGTTGATTTACTTTTATTTCTTCGGCAACTAAACATTTATTTTTGTCGCCTACACTAATGGTATAGTTTCCAGCTTTCAAATTACTGATTTTATCTGTTTTCAAACCATTAGACCAAAGGTATTCGTAGCCGCCTACTCCACCTGCTGCGTTTACTTTTATTTCGCCTTTTTCTTCTCCAAAACAAGGATTGTTTTTTACTGTTTTTGAAGCTAAACTCAATGCTTGCGGCTCTGTCATATTCACAGTCAAAGTTGCTTCACAAGCCTTATCATCTGTTACATTGATGATATAATCTCCTGATATTAAGTCAGTTGCGGTGCTTATAGTATTTGCAAAATCGTGACTCCAAGTGTACGTAAAGTTAGGATTTTCGCCTTTTACGAGTACCGATATTTCCCCATCTTTTCCACCAAAACAATTGACTTGTTTGATAGTTGGCGTAATCGTAATTGGAACTGGCTGAGGCAAAAACACCTTTGTAACACCCTTACAACCTACATTATCCGAGATAGAAATTTGATAACTTTTTCCGCCTTGTAGGTTTACTATTTGTGGCGTACTCTGTGACGGCGAAGTGTTCCAAGCATAACTATACTTGCTCAAATCTCCATTGCCAACGCCACCTTTGAGCGAGCTGATGCCAATTTGTCCATCGCTTGTACCAAAGCAAGTTGGTTTTACAAAAACCAAATTTGAGCTGATAGAATCGTACTCTGTAACTAAAATGGATTCTGAAGTTTTACATTTATTGCCATCTGTAACTTCTGCAATGTATGTTCCTTTCGGTATATTAGTGACTAATTTACCAACCGTTTTATTTTTATCATTCCATAAATATAAAAATGGAGCAGTTCCGCCTTTCACTTCTACTACCGCTGCACTATTGCTAAATCCTGCACAACTTTTTTCCACTTGCGTCAATGTCAAATTCAATTTTGGCGGATTTATAAGTGTAGTAGTATCTACAATTTGGCATTTATTTTTATCCGTAATAGAAATAGTGTAAAAACCTGCTTTAATGTTTTGAATTGTAGGTGTTTTTGCCAGAAGATTTTCCCAAGCATACGTATAAGGCGCAACGCCACCAGAAGCAGCCGTCGAGATTTCGCCATCTATTCCATTATTACATTTTGGTATTTTGACAGTAAGCGTATTTTGAATTTTATCGGGCGTTTTGATTTCTATACTTTTTGAAAGCACACAACCGTTAGCATCAGTAGCTGAAACTTC
>JANMGN010000011.1:0-3319 GCA_031374645.1 Chitinophagales bacterium
CAGCTACTTTTATCGTGGTCGTAGTTGGAAACTTTTCTTTCAACAAGTCCAAACCAGGCATATCCGCCAAAATTTCTTCAAGCGCATCTTCTTCTGATTGATGCTTTTGTAAATTCACAATTACCGCTTCTTCTATGACTTGATTTTCAACTATTTCTGGTATCGAAACAGGGATTTCGATAGGCGTTTGTTCTAAAATCTCAGCTGGTAAAATTGCTTCAATTTTGGGCATTTCTGCTACAATTATCTCTTCTACAATCGGCTCAGAAACTTCAAGAGCTGGAGCAGAAATTACCATTGTCGGGATAGTATTCACAGAGGAAGGCGCATAATCACTAACCGAAATTGGCTGTGCCAAACTCGTCATTTGACAAAACTGCAGATAGTTTTGAGCGACCATATTTTGGAAATAATGGTAATTCGATTCACGTAACATACGTATAAAATCACCAATTTGATTGGAAATTTCCCTTACAGAGGCTAATTTTTCGTCTGAAAGTTCGCCATGATTGTGTTTTTTACGTGCCTCCAAGTAACAATCTTGCCAATAATTCATGTACTGAATAACATTACTCACACGCTCAAATTGTGTTGGCAAAGTTTTGTAAGAACCATCGACTTGCAAATGTCTGCCTTCTGTTACCAACACGATAATCTGACCTGTTTTTATCATATCTGAAAAAATAAGCATCGCACCTTTCAAGCTGGCTTCATTTTTCAAAAAATTATCAGAAACCAAGGCAATAATCGGCTCTTTGAAATTGCGAAGTTTCGCAATTTCGTTACCATCATCGGCAATAAAATGCTTAAACTCTGCTCCAACGGTAGTCAAATCATTAGAAAATTTTTGTGCAATATCTTGGTTATCAGCACAATATAATAGGACAAAAGAATTCATGTGTGTAGTTGCTCTAAATTTTTACTCTTGAAAAAAGATTTATAGAGTAATAAAAAAATTTATATAAAAATTATTGTAACGACTTGCCTTGTTCGTCGGGAACTCCTGTTCACGACAAAACTAATGCAAAACCAACTCTGTTTTTAATGAAAAAGACATTTTTGCAAAACAATAAAGCTATCGGCTAAGTAATTACAAATTATTTATTTAAAAAAAAATTTATTCTGAATTATTAATTGTTCAGGTTCATCCATGATTTATTTTACATTATTCATTAAAATCACTCCACCATCAGGTTACAGCCTCTCATTTCGCTTGCGTCAAGGCGACCTTTGATTTCAAAACTTTCATCTTCATAAACGACACCAACATCTTCGGTAGCAATAAAAGCACAAGAATCTAAGTTTGCTAAATCGATGATATTTATAACACCATTTTTGCCAAAAAATTGGTTTACAAAAGGGTCATTTATTTCTTTTGTAGTGATTTTTAAAGTGTCACAAGGATAAAAAACACCTTTGCCTTTGGAGTAACCTTGCGAGCATAATTCTGTCATACCATACTCAGAATGAACGACTTGTATATTAAATTTTTTTATCAAAACAGCGTGAAACTCCTCTCGTGTAATTTCTTTTCTACGCCCTTTCATACCGCCAGTTTCCATGACAATTATACTACTCAAATCTACTTCGTACAGCTCAGCCAAATCCAACAACGCAAAAGTAACTCCGAGCAATAAAGTTGGTATTTTATTCCGCTGATTATCAATAAGTTGCGTAATTAATTTTTCATAATCGTAAAGAAAAAAACCACTTTCAGCATATTTTGAACGCTTGATAAAATCCTCTGCCATAATCACAAGTGACGAACCCGAACGCTCCAAATACGAAGGTAGTAATGCTAAAACGCAGTAATTTTCAATATCGCCATAAAATTTTTGATAACCTGTAACTGTATTTTTTACGTAAAAATCGACTTCTTTTACAAAGTGCTGCGAAGTGATTTGTCCCGTAGTTCCACTACTCGTAAAGACCGTTTCGGCTTGCCACTCGCCTGTTTTTACTTCATATTTTTTAAAAAATTGAATAGGCAAAAAGGGAATATCTTTCCAAGACGAAATTTCTTCTCGATTTATTTTGAGAAAATCAATAAAACTTTTATATATTGCGTTATATTCGTATTGAAAATGAAAAATGGACAAAGCCACTTCATTAAAATCTCTATTTTTGATGTCTAAAACGGATTCTAAAATTGCTTTTCTCTGTTGCTGAAACATAGTTTTTTGTAAAATAATTTCTTAAAATAAGTAATTGAACTAAAATAATCGAATTTTTTTTACAAAGACAAAAGAATTGCCGATTATTTCTATACGTCTATGCAGACACTTAAATTGCCATATTTTCTGCAATATTATAAAATCATTTTTAAATATTGTAACTTTTTTATATTAAATAAAAATATTATTTCAAAATAATTATTATCAATGACTTATGAATAATTTAAAATTAAATATGTCACAACGTTTATACTTAAATACTTTTATTTTAGGCTTATTTTTAATCAGTTTCCATGCTTGCGTCAATCCGCCCGATTATCCGATACAGCCTGTTTTGACGTTCAAAAGTTTTAGCAAAAATGAAATGAAACAAAGCACAAGCAAAGGAACGGATTTCATAGATGTCATACTGGGTTTTACAGACGGCGATGGCGATTTGGGCAATGTCGAAGATGGCGCAAAAGAAGATGTTTTCGTATTCGATGACCGTGATAAAGTCGTTAGTGATAATTTTAAAGTGCCTTATGTTGCACCTCAGGGAACTGGAAATGGTATCAACGGAGAAATGACTTTGCGTATTTATACGACCTGCTGCAAATATCCTGACGGTTCGTTGCCTTGTTTTCCAAGTGCGACCTATAAAACGGACACCTTACGCTATAAGGTATGGATTTTTGACCGTGCTGGTAATAAAAGTAATGAGTTGGAGTTGCCAGCGATATTTTTGGATTGTACGAAATAAAATCAATAATTGCGGATAGATAGGGCTGAACCCTATCCTACTATATTACGGATAGGGCTGAACCCTATCCTACTATATTACGCCCTTTCAGGGCTTTTTTCGCCTTGCGTGGTGTTTTCACCTCGCAATCACAAGGCGTTTTCTATTGCACATACATAAAGCCCCATCTAAATCTTCCCAAAAGGGGAAGACTTTTTGCTTTTCGTTTTACAAAGATAGTCGTTTTTTATTTTGCTTGCTTATTTTTTCCTTCTTTTCAAAAAACAAACCACTGTGTTTTTTAGGTACAGCGGTTTGTGGTAGTTTTGTGGTTTGTTGTTGCGTGGTGTGTAACGCCTATATAAGGCGATAGAGTATCGTTTTGATTGTGAATACCAAGCAAGGCGAAAAAAGCGAACAAAAT
>JANMGN010000013.1:0-2824 GCA_031374645.1 Chitinophagales bacterium
CTTGCCAGAAGCGGCTTTCAACTTAGTAGGTAACATCGAAGATGCAGCTGCGAAAGGAGAGAAGTTAATTGCAGAGGCAGGAAAATAAATTGATTTTGGATTTTGGATTTTCGATTGCGGATTTAAAAAATCTTAGTCGAAAATCTGAAATCTAAATAATTGGGTTAGGTGTTGGGATTTTAAAAATCCGAAAGGTTACGCACCCCGTCCAAATCCACAATCCGAAATCAAAGAAATGAATTTAGAAATCATCACTCCCGATAAAAAAGTGTTCTCTGGTGAAGTAGAAGTAGTTACTTTACCTGGAACAGACGGTTCTTTTCAAGTTTTGAAAGACCATGCTGCCATTGTTTCGACGTTGGGCAAAGGCACTTTGAAGGCTGACAAGCAAGAATTTACCATTGATGGTGGCGTTGTTGAAGTTTTGAACAACAAGGTTCTTGTATTGGCAGAAGCAGTATTGTAGTTTGTTCTGACAGACTATAAAACAAAAATTCACAGTCTATATGTCTGTGAATTTTTGTTTTTAATGAAAAAGTTGCTATTGTTGTTAATTCTAACTTACTTTATTATCAATAAGTGTTTATTTTAAAGTTAAAGGAACTCTATTTAGAAATTAGTGTTTAATTAACAGTAAAATTGTATTCATGATTTTCTCATTTCCTAAAGAAGTAAAAAGTAATTACGGTGGTTATGCAACTTTGGTAAGACTATACTACACTTTTTTCAGTCAAAATTCGGAATTTTCGGAATTAAAGTTAGATTTTAAAGATACTTATTTTTTTGATGCAAATCTTTGTGCTGTATTAGGAGCAATTCTATCCAAAGTAAGTGAAAACAATAACATAATTAGTTTTTTAAACCTAAGAGTTCAAGTACAAGGCATTTTTACACGAAATCATTTTTTAAGCTATTTTGGAGGTCAAATACTGCCTGATTATAATTCAACTACAATAAAATTTAAAAAATTTGAAGTTGTAGAAGATAAACAATTTAAAGCCTATTTAGATAATGAACTTTTAACTCAACAAGATTTGCCTCAAATGACACTTACTTTAAGAAAAGAAATTAGTAAGAGTATGTTTGAAATTTTTAGTAATGCTGATATTCATGGAAAAAGTAAGTATGTGTTCTGTTGTGGACAATATTATCCGAAACTTAAAAAGATAGATTTTACAATAGTTGATTTAGGAAGAACAATTAGATTTAATGTTCGGGAATACCTTCAAAAACCTTTAATGAGTGCTACTGATGCTATAAAATGGGCTATCGAAGAAGGGAATACAACGAAAACAGGTAATATTCCAGGCGGACTTGGACTAAGTTTAATAAGAAAATTGGTTCTATCGTGAATTTGGGTATTGAGTACAATTTTTAAATTTTCTGATTTAACTTTCCATCCTAATAAAAACGATTTAGGATGAACTCTTTATTTTTTGAACAACTTTTAGGCTACCTTGATTTAGGAGTAGTAAATTTCAGGATAGATTCGACTACCATATATTTGGATTGTATCTCTAATTTAAGTGAGGGTATAAATACCCAAACTATGAAAAAGAGTGAAAAAGTAGTAGAAACTCGGCAACGGACTGTACGAGAGATGTCCATCTTAGGTAAATCCGTCATTCTTAATATTCAAGTGCGTAAATTCAAAACCCCAACTGGTCAATATTTTTGGGAAGAGTTAAGTATGGTACGCAAAGGCAGTCATTTCACTAAACGTTATGAAACATTCATTTTTGAATCATGTAAAGGTAGTGATATGAATAGAATCGCAGAACAAGAAGGTTTATTACTTGATAGTGTTCTTGGGATTTACCATTTATACGCAAAAAAAAACTCTTAACTATTGATTTTTTCAGTAAAATTAAGCGATTAGGTATGGACGAAATCGCTCTTAAAAAAGGCAAAGGTGATTACGTGGTTGTTTTAGTGGATTTAGACACTCATCAGGTCATAGACCTACTTCCATCACGGTTAAAAGACTTTCTTATTGAGTATTTTACTAAGAAAGGGAAAGCCTTTTGTGAGCAAATTGAGGTATTTTGTTCTGATATGTGGACGGCTTATTTAGAAACTGCCAAAGAACTTTTTGTCAATGCCACCATCGTAGTTGATCGCTTCCATTATTTCAGTTATTTACAAGATGTTATTGATAAAACTCGTAAAAAATTAAGAAAAAGTAATCCCAAACAAGACCTTTTAAAAAAAACTAAATGGACACTTTTTAAGAATCCCGCAGATTTATCTAAAAAAGAAAATCAGAAACTAATCGAACTTTGGGTAATCCCTGAATTTAAAGAACTCAAAGAAATCTATGATTTAAAAAATGAGTTTAGAGCCATTTTACAAAAACAAATAGACAAAAGTCAAGCTGCTATACTACTGGATGAATGGGTAGAAAAAGCAAAGGCAATAGCAAACAATTCGATGAATACCTTCATTGAATTTTATCAAAAATGGAGCGAGTATATCCTCAATTATTTCACTCATAGGGTCTCAACGAGCTTAATTGAAGGTATAAATAATAAAATAAAACTCATTAAAAGGCGTGGTTTTGGGTTTGCTTCATTCACTAATTTTAGGAGAATTGTACTGATAGAATTTCTCCAATCTTAGTTTTGTTATAGGATTTAACCAAATTCACGATAGAACCTAATAAGTTTTCGGAAAAAGGAACTTACACTCAATTTTCTGGAAATGTACCCATCAATGCAGCTCCTCCACAACCTAAGAATGTACAATATGACGGGATATTATCAGTTAATGACCTCAGTCTGACTATTAAATCGGAAGATGGGAAAACCGTAATTGGGAAATACAC
>JANMGN010000016.1:0-3874 GCA_031374645.1 Chitinophagales bacterium
CAACTATTGGCTCAAAATTACGAAATTTTAGCGTTGCTGAACATAAAATACAAGCAATAAAAGAAATTTTGTATACTTGTAATATGGCTCGTTTTGCTGCAAAAATAAATGTAGAAGAGGCACAAATGGTGTTAGAAAAAACAAAAAATAGTATAGCAACATTATAATCATTGTACATTTTTTGAACTTTTTTTTCTAAAAATAGTTATAATATAAGAAAAATTGTTACCTTCGTATAGAATTTAGATTTTTCCATGACATTTTTTCGTTTTCACATACGAAAAAACCACTTTGTAGCGCAAAATATTTTCACACTCACGCACTACTCTACTCTATTTCCCAACACTTTTTACTGAATTTCAAACAAATAGACTACTATTAAGTATGATATGCAATACCCTTTTGTATGTCATAGAGAAACACAAAACATTAATTATTGTTAAGCTGACAAACACATTTTAAGCCGCACAATAATTATAAATTTTTTTTGATGATGATTAAACAGTTGTTAAAAACGCTGGTATTGGCTTCTTGCTTTTGCCACAGTGGAAACCTTTGCGCTCAATCTTTCCAAGACAGTTACGAAGCTGCCATGGAGGAAACCAAAAATACACATTACGCCCCTTCGGAAGAAAGTGATATAGAATTACGTGTCCTGAACATGGACGGACCTGTCCGTGGTGTTTGGAACGAGGAAATTAGAAAATTCATATTGCACCGCCTCAAACAAGATTCTTGGACTGCAGATATTTTAGGTCGCTCGGTTATGTATGCGCCTTTTATAGAAAAAGTTTTAGAAGAAAACGAAGTTCCCGTAGAACTTTCTTACCTATGTTTGGTAGAATCTCAATACAATTCTCGTACGATTTCGCACGCTGGCGCAGCTGGTCTTTGGCAACTCATGCCCGAAACAGCACGCCTGATGGGATTGAAAGTAAATGGCTCTGTAGATGAGCGTTTTGACCCTTACAAAGCAACCGAAGCTGCCGTAAAATACCTCAAATATTTGCACTCTATTTTTAATGATTGGGGTCTTACGGTTGCAGGCTATAATATGGGCCCTGGGCGTATTTCTAATCTTATCAAAGAAGGAAAAGGAACTACGTATTGGGAATTGCGCCAATATTTGCCGAAGGAAACGCAAAACTATGTTCCAGCTTTTATTGCTGCCAATTATTTAATGCAATTTTATCCTTGGCACAATATTCGCCCGAATTTGCCCAATTTAGATTTACAATTAACGACTTCTATAAAAGTAACGGAATATTTATCATTTGCGACCGTTTCTCAATTGACCGAAATT
The DNA here is from genome assembly GCA_031374645.1 of Chitinophagales bacterium. Classification (GTDB taxonomy): domain Bacteria; phylum Bacteroidota; class Bacteroidia; order Chitinophagales; family Saprospiraceae; genus CANHEE01. The sequence goes on from JANMGN010000016.1 coordinate 1,304, forward strand.
TCTATTGCAACCTTAGAAACGCTTAATCCAGCTTACCGCAAAAACTTTTTACCAGAAAATCCTGATGGAAATTACCTGATTTTGCCTCGTCGTGTGGCAGGTGCGATGATTGATTATCTGAATACTCCCGTAGGCGCAAGACCATCTTTGGCGCAACGCCCAATCGTGACGACAAGTACCATAAATCCAAATAGTTATTACGAAAAAGTAAAAATAACAATTGGTTCGAGCGATAATGTTACAAATTTGGCAAAAGCGTTTTATTGTAGCCCAAGCAACATTCGTGCTTGGAATAGTTTGTCTTCTTACTATGTGAGCGATGGGCAGCAAATTCGTATTTTTCAGCCCAAAAGCATACAAAGCTCAGAAATTCCAAGCAATTATGCAGCTTTACCAACGGTTACGCCTTCGCAAGAAGAACTTATAGCAATAGAAGAAAATACACGTAAAAAAGCGATTTCGGATAAATATAAACCCGATGCTACGCTTACAGATGTCGTTTTGGTTGAGCTATTCCAACCTATTGTTGTAGCATCAGTTGTTGAAAATAATAATCCTCCAAGTGATGTCGTTTCAGAAAAAACCAATTTGCATCCTGTTTTGTTAGATGAATTTGCAGAAACGAATACTGATGTAGTATCTATTTTTTCTGTAGAAACGACCAAAATAGAAAATACAGCGTTTGCACTCGCAACACCAATTACGAAAAATGAGGACTGGGCTACAAAATCCGCTGAAATAAAAATAGAACCAGTCGTTGCGCTTGTTCCTGTTGCAAAAGTAGAAGAAACGAAACCTATCGTTACAGAAACTGTAATTGCAAAAGTAGAAGAAACGAAACCTATCGTTACGGAAACTGTCGTTGCAAAAGTAGAAGAAACTAAACCTATCGTTGCAGAAACTATCGTTGCAAAAATAGAAGAAACTAAACCTATCGTTGCAGAAACTATCGTTGCGAAAGTGGAAGAAGATATAAAGGTTGCGCCAACAGTTGCAGCAGATGTTGCTTTAATTGCAAAAATGGAAGACCAAAAAGCAGAAATGCAAAATTCTATTACAGCACCAATCGTAGAGGACAAACCTATTGCAAAAGAAATATTTGCCTTTACACCAGATGTTGTACAAGAAGTAAAAGTAAAACCTACTTTGACTATTACAGGAATGACATTTGAAGCAGTACCTACTTTGGCAGAGTTAAAAGCAAAAAATCAAAATAAAAACGATAACGCAAGCTACGTTTATCATTTTATTGGTCGTAACGAAACCCTTTCTGATATTGCAGAAAAATATGAAGGCGTTTGTGTTAGTGACCTTTTAGCATTAAATCAGTTTGCACAAATGGAATCGCTTTCAGTAGGAACGAAAATTAAGGTAAAAATGTATTAAATAACGTGTCAGTAATTTTTTTATGAAATTTTTGAAAATAATCATCATAATAGCAAATTTCTTTACTTTCGGATGTACTTCAAACGCTCAAAATAAAATTTCAGTATTGGATTTTGAAGCAAAAACAAAAAATCAAAAAGTACAATTGATAGATGTTCGTACGCCAACAGAGTTTGCTTCGGGACATTTGAAAAATGCTAAAAATATAATTTATGGTGCAGATACTTTTTCCGAAGAAATGGCAAAATTAGACAAAACAAAAGCCGTTTATATTTACTGTGCAGCAGGAGGACGAAGTGGAAAAGCCATTCCAATATTACAGAAATTAGGTTTTGAACAAATTTTTGACCTCGAAGGAGGCATTAACGCTTGGAAAATAGCGGGCAAAGAAACCATAAAATAAAAAAATCCAAACTACTTGTACAAGTAGTTTGGATTTTTTGTTGGAACCCATAAGTAATGCAAATATTGGGTTAAAATAGTCAATTTTTTTTACAACGACAAAAAAATTATCGATTATTTATATACGCCTACTACTTACATAAAAAAGTGCTGCCACTTTTGGTGACAGCACTGACTTATTTGTTGGACTAAAAATTTGATTATCTATTTACTTTTTGAACCATACGGTAGAAACGTTTTCCACTGTATTCTATCTCAATTAAGTAAGTTCCTTGCATTAAGCTACTGATGTCAATAGTTAAAAGATTAGAAGTTTCATTTTCTACATTTTCAGACATTGATACACGTCCTTCGCTGTTGTATAAACGTACATTTTGTATTTGACCAAAACCTTTTAAAACAGGTATATTAACTGTTTTAGAAGTAGGATTAGGGTAAATATTGAAATTTTCGTTCGATACTTCTTCTGCGATGAGGTTTTCTTCAATACCTTCGACGTTATTTCCGTTTTCAAGCTCCAAAATATTGCTATCTTTAGACTCTTTCGTAACTGCCAAAACTACATATATGAAAATAAATCAGCGCGACCGCTGTATTATTTAAGTGATGAAACAGAACCAATTGGCGAGCGCACGCTTGGAGACCTTTCTTTTGCGACAAACACATACTTGGAATGTGATGTGTGTGGCCGGCATACGAATGCACATGGAACGCTCATACTTTCAAATGAAAAGAACGGACTGTTCGACTTCAAAGTGGTTACTGATAATGAGCAGTATCTCG
>JANMGN010000181.1:0-6146 GCA_031374645.1 Chitinophagales bacterium
ACCGAGGTCGGTGTGTATCACTACACAGGTATCCAAGAAAGCGCACGCAAAATTAATTTTTTGAGTAGCGACGAAATGTTTGACCTGATAAAAGACGGAATAGCGCAAGACAAAGCCATTTATGATAAAGATAACACTGCATTTAGCGACATACCGGGTTTTGACCCAAAAATATTTTCAGCAGCGTTTGATTCTTCATTTTACAACGGAAATAATACCAATTGGCTCAATCAAGTCTTACGTCGTGCGCCAATTTACAATACAGAAGTATATGCAAAAGGCGGTAGTAATCGTACCCGTTTTTTGATTAGTGGAAATTATTTTAACCAAGAAGGTATCGTTATTGGTTCTGGTTTTAAGCGTTTTAGCGCACGTGTAAACCTTGACCACAAAGTGAACGACCGTTTTTCACTTGGTACCACTTTGATGCTGGCTCGTACTATAAACAAAAGAAGTTTTAATGACAATACCTATACAGGAGTAATTACAAATGCGCTTGGAGCATCTCCTTGGATGCCAGCTTACGAAGACGATGATAATAAAACTTATGCAGAATCAGACGAATATCAAGCACTTTGGCTTTCTGATAATCCCGTAAAATCTGCCAACGAGATTAATGCAATCTCTAATACAAGCCGTGTTTTAGGTTCTGTTTTTGCAGAATATAAATTCACACCAGCCTTGATGTTTAAAACAACTTGGTCTTTGGATTATAGTGACCTATTGGATAATCAATATTTTTCGCCCTTGACAAACGATGCAAAAGCCCTAAATGGTCGTGCTTTGTACAGTAATTATAAAGCTCTAAATTGGATTGGCGAAAACTTTTTTTCTTACACTAAGAGCGTATTGGAAGACCACCACTTTAGTTTTATTGTAGGCTCAAGTGTACAAGAGGCAAAATCTCGTCGAGTTGGTTTTTCTGGCGAAAATTTCCCAAATGTAAATGGTTTGAGCGAAATTACAGGCGCAGCAGTCATTAATAAGCGTCCACCATTGAGTGGAGCGTTGGGATTAGTATCTTTTTTCAGTCGTTTAAATTATGATTTTAAAAATAGATTTATTGCCTCTATAAGCGTACGCTACGATGGCTCTTCTCGTTTTTCGCCTGAAAATCGTTACGCAGCTTTCGGTTCGGGTTCATTAGGCTATCGTATTATTAGCATAGAAGATGCCAGCGCTGATGCCTTGATTACAGACTTAAAAGCACGTGTGAGTTATGGTACAACTGGCGACCAAGAAATAGGCGATTTTAATCAAAAGTCGCTTTATGGTGCAGGTATTTATAATGGTACAGCAACGCTCACTCCTTCCGTATTAGCAAACAATAATTTGACTTGGCAACGCAATAAAATACTCAATGCTGGTATTGATTTTGAGTTAAAAAAAGGTAGAATTGCAGGAGCAATCGAAGTTTTTCGCTCTGATAAAAGTGGTTTACTTTTCGCAAGTCGTGTTCCAGGAACAAGCGGTTTTGGAAGTATCGTAAGCAATGCGGGCAGTGTTCGTAATCAAGGTTTAGAACTTACTTTAAATTCTACGCTTATTAATCGTGGGCGGTTTCGTTGGTCATTGGGAACAAACTGTTCTTTTATAAAAAGTAAATATACGAGCCTTGATGAAGACAATCAAATTATTTCCGCTTATTCAGATATTGCACCTACACATATTGTACGAGTTGGTTCGCCCGTTGGTACTTTTTGGGGTTTAAAATATACAGGTGTAAATCCTGATAACGGAGATGCTGAATTTGATGATTTGAATAAAGATGGTAAAATTGATAATCAAGATGCACAAGTATTGGGTCGTGCATTTCCTACTATTTATGGCGGATTAAATACTACAGTAAACTACAAACGTTTTGACTTATCAATTGCTTCTCAGTTTAGTTATGGCAATCAAGTTTATAATCTCATTCGTGCGGCGTATGACAATGGAGGTTGGTCTGGAAGCGAAGCTGTTAGTAGCGATAATGATTACGCAATTGCTTCTTTTTATGCTAATAATAGTGTAAAAGCTAAAAATCGTTGGAAAAAGCCAGGCGATGTTACAGATGTTCCAAGAGCTTCTTATCTCACTCAGAACTACCAAGAAGCATCTTCAATGTACGTAGAAGACGGTTCATTTATCCGTATCCGTACTATAAACTTAGGTTACAATTTCAAGCACAGAAAAGGTTTTGAAACGGCTCGATTATACGTACAAGTTCAAAATCCGTTTCTTTTCACAAAATATACAGGCTTTGACCCAGAAGTAAGTTCAACAGGGGCATCGGCTGGCGCAGAACAGACAGCAGGCGTAGATTATGCCGCTTATCCGCAAGCAAGAACCTATACTATAGGAGTGAATGTAACTTTTTAAACGAAATAACAAACAACTAAAAAAATCAGAGAAATGTTTTCAGACGCTTTTGAAGTAACAGGAGGAATTCGCTTACAAGGCGATATTACGCCACAAGGTGCAAAAAACGAAGCACTACAAATTCTTTGTGTTCCACTTTTGACGCAAGAAAAAGTCACGATTTCTAATATTCCAAACATTGCAGATGTTAGAAAACTAATTGATTTACTTGCAGGATTGGGCGTACAAGTAGAGCAAATTAATAGTGATACTTTTGTTTTTGAAGCAAAAAATATCAATACCGAGTATCTTTTTTCTCAAAAATACCAAGATGATGCTAAAAAAATACGTGGTTCAGTTATGTTAATTGGTCCTCTTTTGGCACGTTTCGGAAAAGCATTTTTACCAAAACCTGGTGGCGATAAAATTGGTCGTCGCAGATTAGATACGCATTTTTTAGGCTTTGAAAAATTAGGTGCTGAGTTCATCTATGAAGAAGAAAATGGTAATTTTTCTATTGCAGCAAAAAAACTCAAAGGAAATTATATCCTGATGGAAGAAATATCTGTCACGGGAACTGCAAATGTACTTTTAGCCGCTGTCCTTGCAGAAGGAAAAACGACTATTTACAACGCTGCTTGTGAGCCTTATTTACAGCAATTGTGTAAAATGCTGAACCGTATGGGTGCAAAAATTTCGGGCATTGGCTCAAACCTTTTGACTATCGAAGGCGTAAGTTCGCTCTCTGGAACAGAACATCGAATGTTGGCGGATATGATAGAAATTGGTAGTTTCATCGGTTTAGCTGCCATGACACAATCTGATATTACGATAAAAAATTGCGATATAGAAAATCTTGGTGTGATACCTAATACCTTTAAAAAATTAGGAATAGCATTAGAAATAAAGGGCGACGATATTCATATTCCAGCGCAAGATTTGTACGAAATACAAACTTTTATTGACGGTTCTATACTTACTATCTATGATTCACCTTGGCCTGGTCTTACACCAGATTTGATGAGTATTTTGCTCGTAGCGGCGACGCAAGCAAGAGGAAGCGTCCTGATACACCAAAAAATGTTTGAAAGTCGTTTGTTTTTTGTAGATAAATTAATAGATATGGGCGCACAAATTATTCTTTGTGACCCGCATCGTGCTACTATTATCGGTATCGAACGCAAGTATCAACTGCGAGGCATCGAAATGAGTTCGCCTGATATACGTGCAGGTGTTGCGCTTCTGATAGCAGCGATGTCTGCAAAAGGCAAAAGTATTATTCGCAATGTCAATCAAATAGACCGTGGTTATCAATCTATTGATACACGCCTAAACGCAATTGGAGCAAAAATAAATAGAATATGACGTATGAATGTATTGAAAAATCTTTTTCTCGCACGGCGATTTTATCTAATATTTGGAGCAATTATCTTTTTGCTTGCCGTTAGTTTTGCCGTTACTTGGCTTTTCCCATTAGCACAAACGCTTTTGGTTGTTTTCTTTATAGCAACAATAGCCGATGTATTATTTTTATTTTCTGGCATGAAAAATAAATTTAGCATCACAAGAACTTGCCCAAAAGTAATGTCATTGAGTGATGTAAACAAAATAAATATCAATATTAAAAATAATACCAATCAACTTTTCAGTTTTATTTTGATTGATGAACTGCCATTTCAATTTCAGAAACGTAATCTCGAATTTTTTGGGCAAATAAAAAATGAAGAAACCGTTGAGCTTTCTTATAACCTGAAACCAACTTCACGTGGCGAATACGCTTTTGGTAATATTAATTTTTTTGTACGTAGCCTAATTGGTATTACGGAAAGACGCATTATCGTAGCAGCAGAAAAAGAAGTTCCTGTTTTTCCATCGGTTATTCAGATGAAACAATACGCACTTTATGCCTCTAATAATATTACACAACAAGAAGGAATAAAGAAAATACGTAAAATTGGACATAGTTACGAATTTGAGCAAATAAAAGAGTATGTAAGAGGCGATGATTATAGAGCAATCAATTGGAAAGCAAGTAGTCGCAGAGGAGATTTGATGGTTAATCAGTTCACGGACGAAAAATCGCAACAAATTTATTGTATTATAGACAAAAGTCGCAATATGCGTATGCCTTTTAACGGTTTGAGTTTGATGGATTACGCTATCAACACAACGCTTTCTATGAGTAATATTGCGATAAATAAACAAGATAAAGCTGGTTTGATTTCTTTTTCAGATAAAATTGGCTCGGTTATTAAGGCAGATAAGCAACCAAGACAATTGCACAAAATTATCCACGCATTGTACAACGAAGAGGAGCGCAAGACAGAAGCTAATTACGAAATTCTGTATCAAATTGCTCAAAAAATAATCAAAGGCCGCAGTTTGATAATGCTTTTTACTAATTTTGAAAGTCAATATGCAATGGAACGCGTTTTGCCAAATCTGCGACAAATGAATCAATCTCATTTGTTGGTAGTTGTTTTTTTTGAAAATACTGAAATTTCAGATTTTGCAAACGAAGCAGCGCAATCCGTAGAAGGCGTATATCATCAGACTATTGCTAAAAAATATTTGCAAGAAAAAAGACAAATGGTAAATACATTGAAACAATATGGAATCCAAGCCGTTTTGACAAAACCAGAAGACCTCAGTATAAATACCATCAATAAATACCTCGAAATGAAAGCAAGAGGTTTGATATAAAACTCATTTATTTAATCATCATCAGTAATGAATAGCATAGCACGTTTTCTTTTTTGTAAAATTTGGGGCTGGAAAATAGAAGGAATCCCTTTGACTGTTCCCAAATTTGTCATAGCAGTAGTTCCGCATACTTCTAATTGGGATTTTATTGTAGGGCTTTTGTTGCGTCCTGCGAGCAATCTTAATCATTGTGTTTATATCGGAAAAAGCAGTTTATTTGTCTTTCCTTTGGGTTATATTTTTAGAGCTTTGGGCGGTATGCCTGTTGAAAGAACGAAAAGTAATAATTTTGTGAAATCAGTGGCAGCAATATATCCTAAATACGAAAAATTTGGAATATGTATTTCGCCCGAAGGCACTCGTAAAAAAGTAGATAAATTCCGAACTGGTTTTTATTATGTAGCAAAAGAAGCCAATGTCCCTATTATTTTATGTAAATTTAATTGGGCAACGAAAACAGTTTCTTACGCTGAACCTTTCTACGTAACAGATAATGTTGAAGCAGATATAAAGTATATCGCAGGTCATTTTATAGGCGTACAAGGAAAAAATTATGCTTTTGAAATGAAGTTATAATAATCGAAGCTGCACATAAAAAAAGCCCAAAATCTTACTTTTAAGTAAGATTTTGGGCTTTTTTATTGTAAATATCATTAAAAATTAAGGCCAATTCCTTGATATTTTCCCATATTAGCAGGATCTATCCTACTCATTACGTCAAATACTTTGGCTTTTTGTGTTCTATTCAGACCTTTGCCGACTTCTAAAATTTCGTCACTTTTAGAACTGTTAAAAAGAGCCATAAACATTGCGTTCGGATAGTTAGCTGCTGCTTTATTGACATCGTCAAGTGCTTGTACAAATTTATTTTTGGCATCATCAGGATTGGTCGTAAAAACATCTAATCCTTGACGATGGTACATATACATTGCTTCACGAAACGGTTTTACCCTTGGATTCATAGCGTTTTCAATCAACCAATAACGGTTGCGCATAGAACTTCCTCTTGGTTGCCAACCAGCTACACCCTGTGGTACTAAACGTTGAATTTCCAATGCTTTATTAAAATAGGGTTCTCCGCCCAAAGGGCTAAAAGTATCATA
>JANMGN010000222.1:0-2892 GCA_031374645.1 Chitinophagales bacterium
CACCTGAACAAATGCAAGCAGATTTTGCCTTTTGGCGAAAGTGTGTAACAGCAGCACACCCTGGCGTGTTTTGGTACATGACAGAAAAAGAATTTGATGCAAAGTGTGATGCTTTTGCTCAAACTTTGACTGAGCCAATGACCGAACGAGCTTTTCGTATCGCTTTTTTTTATATTGCACAAGAAGTCAAATGTGGTCATTCGGTTGTGATGGTCTCAAAGGCTCGAGAAGCATTTTTAAAAAAAACACCTGTTCAATATCTGCCTTTTGAATGCTTTTCTTTTAAAAAACAGCTTTTTATTAGAAAAAGTATTGACACTACAATTACCACTGGAGAAGAAATATTGAGCATTGATGGTATCGCCGCCGACCGTATCATAGACAGTTTAGCGAATAGTTTTGTATCTGATGGCTTCAATACCAAGTATAAATATTATATTGAAAAATCAAATATTCAGTTGATCTATAATAGAATTTTTCCGCAAAAAGATTCCTTTACGTTTGTCTTGAAAGATACTTTTCAGCAAGTCCGCAGCGTTCGATTGCCCTGTTTGAAAGTAAACATATTCCCTTTGAAAGTGAAAGAAAACGACCCTAAACAAAATATTTTTACCAATAAAAAAATCAGGGCATTTCGCTTAGATGAAAAGAACCCAAAGATTGGAATACTAAAAATTAAGTCTTTTAGAGAAAAAGGCTTTAAGAAGTTTTATAAAAAATCGTTTGAATACATCGAAAAAAATAAAATTGAGCATCTCGTATTGGATATGCGAAGCAATGGTGGTGGTAATATTTTTCATCCTCGTCATTTGTTGAGTTATTTGATTGATACTGTGGAAACAATTGATGTTTACAGGAAAAATCAGGCCATTACGTTCAAAGAAAATCTTGATAAAAATTCAAAATCATCGCTGCGATTTACAGAGCGATTCTTTCCTTGGCTGCCTAAAAAATTAGGTGTGCAGACAAGCAAAAATGATTCTATTATCAATATTCGTGTAACATCAAAAGTGCGAAAAAAATATCATTACAACGGAAAATTGTATGTGTTGATAGATGCGGGTTGTTTTTCTGCAACGTCGATGACGGCAGCTTTTTTGAAAAAAAATAAGCGTGGTATTTTTATTGGCGATGAAACTGGAGGTGGAGAAAAAGGCTCTAATGCATTGGTTACGGGTGACTTAACTTTGCCAAACACCCAAATTCGCTATCGTTTTCCCTTTTATAGAGTGTCGCATAATTTGACTCCACAGACATTTGGGAGAGGTGTTTTTCCTGATATTCCTATTGAGTATGAGATAGTAAATATATTGACAAACCAAGATTTGGAAATGGAAATGGTCAGGAAAATAATTAATAAGTAATACTTTTAGGGAAGTGAAATAAATAAAATGTATTTTTAAAATATTATCTTTGCGTTTATGAAGAAGAATTATTTTGAAGAATATAGTGCCGAGATTGAGGCACAAATGTTAGCATTTCATGCTAGCTTAGCTGAGAAATCTCGTCGTCATTATGCTGGGATGGAAGCTCAGAAATTAGGATTTGGGGGCAAGGCGTATATATCCAGAGTTTTGCAGATAGATGTACGAACGGTTACCCATGGAGTAATGGAATTGCAAGGTCGTTTATCGAAAAAAGCGGCTACGAAAAAAGAGCGTTGTGCGGGTGGTGGCCGAAAAAAAAAGTCAACTTTATCCGACCCTGACACTAAATCTACATTGTCTAATAGAGAAGCATAAAGCAGGAAGCCCTACGAATCCGGAGGTTTACTGGATACATCTGAAACCACGAGAAATAGCGAAGCTATATGAGGATGAATTTGGGGAGCATATCAGTAACACATTTATCAAAAAAGAGCTTAAAGTCTTAGGTTATGGATTCCGAAAAATAAGTAAAAGTTTAGCAACGGGTACTTATGCTAAACGAAACGAGCAGTTTGCTATTATTTTCTATTTAGTGTCAATAATGGCATTAAAAAGCCCTGTTTTAAGCATAGACTGCAAGAAAAAAGAGCGAATTGGAACAATATATAGAGATGGTAAGAGTTACTGTCAAGGTACAAGAGAAGCTTACGACCATGACTATTCTCATTTGGGAGAAGGTAAAATTGTTCCACACGGCATCTATGATTTGCAGCAAAATACAGGTTTCATAAGTATTGGAAACAGTAGTGAAACAGCTGAATTTATTATTGATAACCTAAGGTGGTGGTGGTCCAATTATGGTATTCACAGTTATCCTGACGCTCGTAATTTATTGCTTTTATGTGATGCAGGCGGTGGTAATTCGTATAGACATCATGCTTTTAAGAAAGCCTTACAAGCATTTGCTAAAGAAATTGAAGTCGATATTATTGTTTCACATTATCCACCTTATGCCTCTAAATGGAATCCGATTGAACACGCTTTATTCTGCCATGTCCACCAAGCTATGAGTGGTGAAATGTTTGAAGATTATGAAAAAGTAAAGCTATTGATTGAAAAAACAACAACTAAAAATGGACTAAATGTGTTCGTCAGACTCAACCTCCATGTTTATCAAACAGGTATAAAAACTGATAAATCAGAAGTCGATTATCAACGTATTAAAACTCACGAAATTATACCAGATTTGAACTATCGAATTTATGCTTAAAAATACATTTTATTTATTACGCTTCCCTTAGAAACAGAGTTAATACATATATTTTTTTTAGACTTACTCAGGGATGTCTATGGCTTCAATAAAAATAATATTTCAAACTAAAATAATATCTTACTGTAAAATATTAAGTGATAGAAAATAGGTTATGATTAAGCGGCCATTTTCCAAAAACTATCCCATTGATTATTAACCTTTAATTGGATGATTGAAGTCATAGCGTTACTCCCTATTTCACTCCAACTGGTG
>JANMGN010000224.1:0-9548 GCA_031374645.1 Chitinophagales bacterium
CATGATAATCGTTTAAATAAACACCACAATCAACAGATACTATATCCCCATCTTCAAAAACTTTATCCGAAGGAATACCATGTACAACTTGGTCATTTACAGAAACACAAAGAGAGTTAGGAAATCCACTGTAACCTTTAAAAGTAGGAACACCTTGATGATCACGAATAAAAATTTCAGCTTCTTTATCTATATAAGTACCACTAACACCAGGCTTTAATATACTTGCCACGTGTGCAATTGTTTTGCAAACAATAATACAACTTTCACGAATAAGAGCTATTTCATCATCAGTTTTGTAAAAAATCTGATTGGATTTTGATTTTCCTAGAAACATTGTTATTGGAAACCTCCGATTTGCTGTAAGCCGCCTTGCGCACGACCTTCAATTTTACCAGATTTTACCAAACCATCATATTTTTGCATCAATAAATGACTTTCGATTTGTTGTAATGTATCTAAAATAACACCTACGAAAATCAATAATGATGTACCTCCGAAAAACGCTGCAAAAGCATTATTTATACCGAAGAAACGAGCAAATGCTGGTAAAATAGCAATAAGTCCTATAAATACACCTCCTGGGAAAGTTATACGTGTAGTAATACTATCAATGTACTCTTCTGTACTTTCTCCTGGCTTAACACCTGGTATGAAGGCATTCTGACGTTGTAGATATTCAGCATACTGTCTTGGATTGACCACTAATGCTGTATAAACATAAGTAAATATCAAGACTAATACAAAATAAATAACATTGTATGGCATAGAAGTATAATCCCCTAACTTACCTAAAAATGTATCTGCGCCAGCACCATTAGGAAAGAAATACTGAACAATTGTATTTGGTAAAAACATCAATGCTTGTGCAAAGATGATTGGCATAACACCTGCAGTATTCAATTTTAATGGAATAAAATCACGATTCCCTGATGTCGGCATTGTAGATGTATCACGACCAACCATACGCTTTGCAAATTGAACTGGGATTCTGCGCACTCCTTGTACCAATAATATTGTAAACATAATTACCAATATTAAGAACACGATTTCTAACACAAAAGACAATATACCACCGTTTCCAGCATTATTTATCTTTAACCCAAACTCTGAAGCAATTGCCTCTGGTAAACGTGACATAATACCTGTCATAATAATTAAGGAAGTACCATTACCAATACCTTTGTCATTGATACGCTCGCCTAACCACATCGCAAACAATGTACCCGCTGCTAAAACTACAATTCCGACTATCCAAAACATGCCTGGTGCTATTGCTGGCGATACTGCATTTTTTGTAGTTAAGAATGTTAAGTAACCACCACCTTGAACTAAGGTAATCGCTACTGTAAGCATACGCATTATCTGGTTCAATTTTTTACGACCACTTTCTCCTTCACGTTGCTGTAATCTTTGAAAATAAGGAACAGCAAAACCCAATAATTGTACAATGATTGAAGCTGTAATATAAGGCATGATACCTAATGCAAAAATCGAAGCATTATTGAAAGAACCACCAGTAAAGTTGTTGATTAGACCTAATAAATCGGTCTTGTTGGTACTAGCACTTTTCAAAAGTTCTCCTGGCATAACGCCTGGAAGGACAATATAAGAACCTAAACGGAATATAGCTAACATTGCAACTGTGAATATTAGCTTATCACGCAATTCTTTAATATCCCAAATATTACGAAGGGTAGTAAATAATTTTTTCATTACGATTATTTAACGATGTTTAAAGAGCCACCTGTTTTTTCGATAGCCGCCTTTGCAGACTCTGAACAAGCATGAACTGATAGTTGAACTGCCTTAGACATTTCTCCTCCACCCAAAACTTTTACTTTATCTGTCTGTCTTATAATACCAGCATTCAAGAGGGTAGCAAAATCAATTGAAGTAGTACCAAGCGTTTCAGCGATGTGTTCTACTCTATCCAAATTTAATACCACATATTCGATTCTGTTGATATTTTTGAAACCGATTTTTGGTAAACGCATCTGTAAAGGCATCTGACCGCCTTCATGACCACGCTTAGAACGATGACCTGAACGAGAACCATCTCCATTCATACCACGAGTTGCAGTTCCACCATGACCAGAACCCTGACCACGAGCAATTCTCTTACGCTTTTTTGTCGAACCTGCTGCAGGTTTTAAGCTATGAAGTTCCATTTTTTTTATTTTTTAAAAAAAGACACACTTTATATAGTATTCTTCTTTCTAATTTCAAATGAATAATTATAATTAAATATGCTCGATAGTAACCAAATGAGCTACCTTCTTTGCCATACCCATAATCTGAGGTGTAGCTTCATGCTCTACACTGTGATTAATTTTTCTTAATCCTAACGCTACGACAGTATCTTTTTGATCCTGGGGCGTTTTGATTACACTTCTGACTTGTGTAATTTTTACCTTTGCCATTTCTTATTAATATTTAGTAGAAAGAGTAAAATAAATTTTCATTTATTCTTATCTTAATTACAATTAATGGTTGAATAGTTTATCTAAAGATATACCTCTTGTTTTTGCCACTTGTTGTGGACTTCTCAAACGAGATAATGCATCTATTGTAGCCTTCACAACATTATGTGGATTAGAAGATCCTTGTGACTTTGCCAATACATTATGGACGCCTGCCATTTCCAAAACGGCACGCATTGCACCACCTGCTATTACACCTGTACCCGCCGAAGCTGGCTTGATGAATACATAACCTGCACCATACTTACCATGTGCTTCGTGAGGAATTGTACCTTTGTGAACTGGAACAGTTACAAGATTTTTTTTAGCATCAGCGACAGCTTTTTCAATTGCTTGAGAAACCTCACGTGCCTTACCCAATCCCTGACCAATTCTACCATTGTTGTCTCCCACTACCACTACTGCGGAAAATGTGAAAGTACGACCACCTTTAGTTACCTTTGTCACACGACCTAAGTGAACTAACTTTTCTTTGAGTTCGTCACCAGCTGGTGCTGCTGCTCTATCTACTGGTTTATTTGCCATTTTTTAAAGAAAAATTTAATACTTCTTTATACTCTCTTAAATATTAAGAGGGAAATAATTTAATTTTAGAAATTCAAGCCGCCTTCACGTGCGCCATCAGCCAATCCTTTTATTCTTCCATGATATAGATAGCCACCTCTATCGAAGACTACTGTTTCGATGCCAGCTGTTTTTGCTCTTTCTGCAATTAACTTACCAACCTCCACAGATTGTGCTACTTTATTTAAGTCTGTTGCCTTAATCTCACGAGAGTCTGCTGCTGCAAGAGTACGAGCCGCCACGTCATCTATAAGTTGGCAATAAATGGACTTATTGCTACGAAATACTGCAAGTCGCGGTCTGATAGCAGTACCACTGATCTTTTTACGAATGCGATAATGAATCCGCTTTCTATGTTGTGCTTTTGTAACTTTCATCTTTGAAATAACCCTGAGTTATTGTGATTTTTACCTTACTTATTAATATGAAACAGAAGTGAATATAATAATAAATAAGGTAAAATAAAAAATTATTATTTTTTACCGCCTGTTTTACCAGCTTTACGGCGTAAAATTTCTTCTTTGTATTTGATACCCTTACCTTTATACGGTTCTGGCTTACGTAAAGAACGAATTTTTGAAGCTATAAGACCCAACAATTCTTTGTCTATACACTCCAATTTTACAAGTGGAGCAGAACCCTTCTCTGTTACCGTAACGAGAGTTACTTCCTTAGGTAATTCAAATATAATGGGGTGAGAGTAACCAATAGTCAACTCTAATTGTTGTCCAGTATTAGCGGCACGGAAACCTACACCGATAACTTCGAGCTCACGAGAAAACCCTTCAGATACACCATGTACCATATTGAACACTAATGCTCTATATAAACCATGGATAGCTTTGTGACGCTTTTGATCTGTAGGTCTTTCAACATACAGTGTATTATCTTCAATACGGAAGATAATATCTGGATCAACTTGACGAGACAATGTACCCTTAGGACCTTTAACAGTCACCAAGTTACCTTTAGTAACATTGATTTCTACTTTTGCCGGTATGTTAATCGGCGCTTTTCCTATACGTGACATTTGAAAAATTTTTATGATTATATACAATGGAATTATAAATTCTATGTATTAATGCTATTAAATGCTTATTATTATTTTACAATACATAACAAAGCAACTCTCCGCCTACATTTTCGGCACGTGCTTGCTTGTCTGTCATAATACCTTTACTTGTTGATACAACACAAATACCAAGACCATTGATAATACGAGGTATTTCATCTACTCTTGCATACTTACGAAGACCTGGGCGACTAATGCGTCCTAACTCTGTAATTGCTGCTTTTTTAGTCAAAGGATCATACTTGAGTGCAACTTTGATAACATCACCTTTGCCCTCCACTGTATCGAACTTGTATTTCAAGATAAATCCTTGATCATAAAGTACTTTAGTGATTTCTTTTTTGACCTTTGATGCAGGAATTTCCACAACACGGTGGTTAGCCTGTTGAGCATTTCTTATCCTTGTTAGGAAATCTGCTATTGGATCAGTTACTGCCATTTTATAATTGACTTAAAACTAATTACGAAATAAATTTTTGGTTACACGAAAAGGTTTGTATTCTACCCGAAAATAAAAAAAACACTTCTTCCGCTTTCTTAATGTGGAACTTGCCACAAGGGTAAATTTACCAAGTTGATTTTGTAATACCTGGGATTTTACCTTCGTTTGCCATCTTACGGAACATTACACGGCAGATACCAAAATCTCTCATGTATCCTTTCGGACGACCAGTAAGTAAACAACGGTTATGCAAACGATTCGGATTTGAGTTACGTGGTAATTTATCCAACGCATCATAATCTCCTGCTTCTTTCAATTGCTTGCGTAAATCAGCGTATTTAGCCACTAATTTGGTTTTTTTGCGTTCACGTGCAATAACTGAATTCTTTGCCATTTTATAGTATGGTTTTAATTTTGACTCTTTTGGTTTTTAAATGGAATACCAAGACCTTTCAATAAAGCCAAGGCTTCTGCGTCTGTGTTAGCAGTGGTTACAAAAGTAATATCCATACCCATGATTTTGTTGACTTTATCTAAATCAATCTCTGGGAATATGATTTGTTCTGTAACACCCATTGTGTAATTACCACGACCATCGAAACTCTTATCATTTACACCACGGAAGTCACGTACACGAGGTAGTGAAACCGTAATCAAACGATCGAGAAATTCATACATACGCTCATTACGAAGTGTAACTTTTACTCCCAAAGGCATACCTTCTCGTAACTTAAAGTTAGAGATTGAATTTTTAGCTTTGGTAGCCACAGGTTTTTGACCTGTAATTAGTGCCAATTCGCCCATGGCGATATCTACTAATTTTTTGTCTTGTGTTGCGTCACCAATACCTTGATTAATACTAATCTTAGTCAATTTTGGTATCTGCATTACAGAAGTATATCCGAATTGTTGCATCAAAGCTGGTGCAACTTCTTCTCTATATTTTGTCTTAAAGCGATTGATATTGCTCATTACTTGATAATTTCGCCAGATGTTTTTGAATAACGTACAGATTTACCATCTACAACTTTGCGACCGATGCGCGTTGGTTTACCCGAAGTAGGGTCTACCAACATCAAGTTTGAGATGTGTATTGGAGCTTCAATTTGATTGATAGCGCCTGGGTTGTCTTGCGTAGGCTTAGTGTGTTTGATTTTTATGTTCAAACCGCTAACCAATGCCTTATTTTCCGCAATAAACACCTTTGATATTTCGCCAGTTTGACCTTTGTCGGCACCTGCGATAACCATTACCTTATCTCCTGTTTTTACGTGGAGTTTCGGTGCAAAACGGTGTTGTGATGATTTTGACATGATTAATGTAATTTTAAATCAGGATTAAAATCCTAAATATTATTATAGTACCTCTGGTGCGAGTGACACAATTTTCATATAATCTTTATCGCGCAACTCACGAGCAACAGGTCCAAAGATACGAGTACCACGAGGTTCATCGGCAGCGTTCAACAATACACAAGCATTGTCATCGAAACGAATATAAGAACCATCTTTACGTCTGTACTCTTTTTTAGTACGAACAATAACTGCTTTTGTAACAATACCTTTTTTAACACCCGTAGATGCAGCATCTTTTACTGTCACAACAATTTTGTCGCCTACACCCGCATAGCGTCGTTTAGAACCACCCAATACTCTGATACAAAGCACTTGCTTTGCACCACTATTGTCCGCTACTCGAAGTCTTGATTCTGACTGGATCATGATTATTAATGTTAAAGCCCTACTTAATTGTATAAAGGCTGATGAATTACTTAGCTTTTTCTAAGATATCAACTAATCTCCAACGTTTAGTCTTACTCAATGGGCGTGTTTCCATGATACGAACCGTATCACCGATAGTGCATGAGTTTACCGCATCGTGAGCGTGAAACTTCTTAGATTTCTTTACGAATTTACCGTAAATTGGGTGACGTAATTTACGTTCTACCGAAACCGTAATGGTTTTTTCCATTTTGTTGCTGGTAACAACACCAATTCTGGTTTTTCTTAATTTTCTTTCCATTTTTTCTAAAATTGGAAGTTCAGATTTTAATGATTTACGCCTTTCTCCTTGCACGGATTTTTGAGCGATTAGCCAAGTCTTCTGGAGACATTGCTGCTAACTCACGTCCTCTTGCTTCGGTCAACAATTGAGCTATGTTTTTACGCATTTCTCTCAACTCGCTCGGATTTTGAATACCAGATGTTGCGTGTTCCATCTTTGTAGAGATGTAATCACGTTGCATGGTTTCGATGTCCGTTCCGAGTTGCTCGTCTGAAAGACTGCGTGTATCTAATTTAGTTGCCATTATTATAGATATGATTTAGAATATAGACTATTCAGCATAATCAGGACGAACTACAAACTTCGTTAGAACTGGCAACTTTTGGGCTGCTAACCTTAACGCTTCTTGTGCTATCTCCATTGAAACGCCGTCAAGTTCAAACATAATACGACCTGGTTTTACGACTGCAATGTAATGGTCTAATGAACCCTTACCTTTACCCATACGTACTTCGGCTGGTTTTGAAGTGATTGGCTTGTCTGGGAAAATTAAAATCCACACTTTACCTTCACGCTTCATGTAACGAGTCATAGCAATACGAGCTGATTCGATTTGTCTGTTGGTCAATCGAGCACCAGTAATCGCTTTTAGTGCAAAAGAGCCAAAAGAAATTGTACTACCACGATGAGCAATACCTTTATCTTTTCCTTTCTGTTGCTTACGATATTTTATCCTTTTAGGCTGTAACATTTCTGCTTAATTTCTAATATTTAGAATAAAAAAAGCTATTCTATTTGACTACTTTTTGAAAGCGGTTGCAAAGATACTAACTTTTATAGAATATGCTATTAATTTTAATTAATTTTTAGGTTTTCTGTCTGCGCCACCTGTGTTACCACCACGACGATCTCCACCACCTTTTCTGTCATTGCTTCCTCCGCCGCTGCGACGATCTCCACCGCCTCTTCTATCTCCGCCACCACGACGATCTCCACCACCTCTTCTATCGTTGTTGTCTCCGCCGCCCATTCCAGCTGCTTTAACTTCAACACCAGCCATAGGTGTTAGATCACGCTTTTGTAACACTTCTCCACGACAAATCCAAGTTTTGATACCGATTTTGCCATAAACTGTAAGTGCCTCTGTGTGTGCATAATCTATATCTGCACGAAGTGTATGCAAAGGAGTACGCCCTTCTTTGTACTCCTCCGAACGAGCCATATCAGCACCATTCAAACGACCAGAAATACGAACTTTTATCCCTTCAGCACCTACACGCATGGTAGCTTGTATGCCTGCTTTGATAGCACGACGGTAGTTTACACGACCTTCGAGTTGTTTTGCGATAGATTCACCAACTATGTTCGCATCTAATTCAGGTTTTTTAATTTCTGAAATGTTGATTTGTACATCTTTGCTTGTGAGTTTTTTCAACTCCTCGCGTATTTTATCTACTTCTTGTCCACCCTTACCAATGATGATACCAGGACGAGAAGTATGTATCGTAACCGTAACTCGCTTGAGTGTACGCTCGATGATGATTCTTGCAATACCGCCTTTGGCGATACGTGCTCTGAGGTAGTTGCGAATTTTTTCGTCTTCAACAACTTTTAAACCGAAATCTTTACCACCGAACCAGTTGGAGTCCCAACCTCTGATGATACCTAAACGATTACCAATCGGATTTGCCTTTTGACCCATGAATTTGGTATATTATTGTTAGAATATTGAATATCTAATAATTATTAATTACGTGAATCCACTACCAAAGTAACGTGATTGCGACGTTTGATAATAGCCGCAGCACGACCTTGTGGTGCTGGACGGAAACGGTGAATTTGAGCACCTTCATCTACAAACGCTGTTTTGATGTACAAAGCAGCTGCGTCTATGTCGGCATCTTCGTTCTTCTGCTGCCAGTTGTTAGCCGCTGAGCGAACTAACTTATCTAACCAAACAGATGCTTCCTTGTTTGTATTTTTCAAAATGTTCAATGCCATTTCAACATCCTTACCTCGGATGATATCAACGACTAAGCGCATTTTTCGCGCCGACATTGGGCAGTTTGTCAATTTTGCTTTAGCTTCCATTATATATGAAATGGTTTGAATCTAATTTTTATTTTTTCTTTCTATCAGCACCGTGACCTCTGTAAGTACGAGTTGGCGAAAATTCCCCCAATTTGTGACCTACCATATTTTCTGTTACGAAAACGGGTACGAATACTTTTCCATTATGAACAGCGATTGTTTCACCAATCATGTCTGGAATTATCATTGAAGCGCGTGACCAAGTTTTGATTACTTGCTTTCTTGTACTACTGCCTTCTTTTGATTTCATTACTTTTTCAAGTAATTTGTAGAAGACATAAGGTCCTTTTTTAATTGAACGAGGCATCTTTAAATATTGAATTGACGAAATCTTAGATGACTTTTTTAAGTTTTGACTTTCATTTAAGAAGAAGTAAAACCTTATTTTTCAATCTAAACTAAATCTCGTTTTAATTATTTATTAGTTGTTTTTCTTCTCGTAATAATCAAACTATTTGAAGATTTTGTCTTGCTACGTGTCTTGTAACCTTTTGATGGTACACCAGTACGAGAGCGTGGATGTCCTCCTGAAGCACGACCTTCGCCACCACCCATCGGGTGATCGACAGGGTTCATTACCACACCACGTACACGTGGACGACGACCTTTCCAACGATTAACACCAGCTTTACCAGCTACTTCCAAATTGTGATCTGGATTTGAACAAACACCTATCGTAGCTTTACAAGTTAGTAGTATGCGTCGTACTTCGCCTGATGGCATAGAGAGAACTGCATATTTACCTTCTTTTCCGAGCATCGTAGCGTAAGTTCCTGCTGAACGAGCCATTGCTGCTCCTTTACCTGGCTGCATTTCTATAGCAAATAATGTTGCACCAAGTGGAACATTTGCTAAGAACATTGCATTACCAGTGTCAGGTGTTGCATCTTTT
>JANMGN010000022.1:0-12101 GCA_031374645.1 Chitinophagales bacterium
TAAAGAACGCAGAAGAGTCTGTTGTTGTTGATGATTTTGTCTATGAGTATTTGAGTAATGATCCATATCTTGCAAAGATAGGGTTTGTTACGCACTTACGCAAACATTCGAGTGGTTGCGCTTTTTTTCAAAAAGCACAAACTATGGAAGACAAAAGTTACAAGACAGAAACCATATATTTGCACAAATTGATTGCAGAAAAATGGCTTACTGACCAAAAAACAAGTGATAAAAAACTTGTTGGCGCCATAAATGGGGATAAATTAGACTGTCGTGTAGAAAATCTAATTTATCGGACACGTTCGGTTGCCAGCCGTCAGCGTAAGACAACGAGTGGAACAGGTTATACTGGTGTGTATCAGGAAAACAGTCGTTTTAGAGCCGTAATTTCCGCAAAAGGGAAAACGATGCACTTAGGTATGTACGATACTGCCGAGGAAGCAGCAATAGCTTACAACAAACGCTCCTTTGAGCTGTTCGGTAGCGAAGGTAAAATAAACAAAGTATAGTCCTAATAGTTCAAAAAATTTGTCATTAATTACTCAGGCTAAATTACTTATAACTATTTTTTCAGTCGATTGCTCAAAAAGTAATAAATAACTTCCTTGCAGTCAGCTATTGGTCACTTTTTTCTCAACGACAAAATAGTTATAAATAATTTTTAACGCCTACTTACTATCTCACACCTTATTTATTATTTGTATGTACAAATTCTACACTTTTTACGCTAAGTCGTCAAAGAAGTGTCATGGATTTGTATAAAAGGCAGCTTTTATAGGGAAATATTCTAAATTTTCAAAAAAAATAAATAAAAAGCATATTAATATATAAAAAATAAATAAATTTGCACGACAATTGTATCTCAATAGTAACTCTATGCTTGAATGATGCAAATTAAATCTTCGTGCCCCTACTACCCTTATTCTGCTCTTTTCATTCGTCACGAAAAACAAAATATAATTTTTATTTGACTGAGATATAATTAATATTTTATACTGTGCTTTATAAAATTAAACTAAAAAAATCCGAAAAACACGTAACAGTAGATGATTACGTATATGAATTTTTCGTGAACGACCCTTATTACAAAAAATTAGATTTTATCAATAATATTCGATTGCATTCGACTGGCTGTGCTGTTTTCCAAAAGTCTTGGGTAAAAGCAAGTGGTGGCTATAAAGTGGAAACAGTTTATTTACATAAATTTATTGCCGAAAAATGGCTGTCTGAAAAAAGGACAGACGAGTGTAATTTGGTAGGAGCTATCAATGGCGACAAGCTGGATTGCCGTGTAGAAAATTTAATGTTTCGCACAAAAGCTACGATGAGCCGTCAGCGTAAAGCAAGAAGTTCGACTGGTTACAATGGTGTTAGTAAAGATGGTTCGAAGTATCGTGCTGTGATTGCCGTTAATTTCAAACATATACATATAGGTATGTTTGATACAGCAGAAGAGGCCGCTTTGGCATACAATAAACGTTCGATTGAGCTTTTTGGAGATGCAGGGAAAATAAATATCGTAAAAATACAAACACCCAAAATCGTTATTAAGAGCAAAGAAGATAGAACTAAAAATGAGCTTAGCGATAAAGCATAAAAATAATTTTTTATTTCTATGGGCCTATTTAAATATCTGATTATCATTTGTTTATAAAATTTATTTTAAATAATTTTTTTAATAAAATGCTATTTTTAAGCCCATTAAATTTTATTTTTCAGCCTTAATTAAAAAAATAAAAAAGAGTATTAAGTATTTCTGCTTAGATTTTACATCTAAATTCAGTAATATTTAATACTTTTGTGCTTTTAGGGAATTTATAATAAATAAGTTACCGATAAAGGCGTAATTATTTTAAGCTAAGACGAGGCAAAAAACGCAGACGATGCAGCGCATCGGCGAGTATTTTTAACGAAGTATTAGTTAAAAATAGCAAACCGACTTGGTAAATTATTTGTTAGAAGTTCCTTTATACTGTTACTAAAAATTTAGAATAAGCATGAGTTGGTTTAAAAGACTAAAAGAAGGAATACAGACGGCGACCAAATTCAAATTGGAAACGCCAGACGGCATCTGGTATCGTTGTAAACAATGTAAGCATACGAGTACAACAAAAGAGGTAAAAAGTAACTTTTATAAATGCCCCAATTGTGATTATCACATCAGAATAGGCTCGGAAGAATACTTTGATATTATTTTTGATAATCATGCTTACGAAGAACTTTTTAGCGAAGTTGTTTCTAAAGATATTCTTGGTTTT
The DNA here is from genome assembly GCA_031374645.1 of Chitinophagales bacterium. GTDB lineage: Bacteria > Bacteroidota > Bacteroidia > Chitinophagales > Saprospiraceae > CANHEE01. The sequence continues at coordinate 2,259 of JANMGN010000022.1, forward strand.
GTGGATTTAAAACCTTATCCAGATCGCCTTGTGGAAGCCAAAAAAGCGACCAAACTGAATGATGCAATAAATGTTGCGGCAGGTAATGTTGGTGGAAAACCTCTGGTAGTTGCTTGTATGGATTTCAAATTTATTGGAGGCTCTATGGGTTCTGTGGTTGGCGAAAAAATCTCTCGTGGTATTCGTTTTGCTATCGAACACAAAGCTGGATTTATGATTATTTCAAAATCTGGTGGCGCACGTATGATGGAAGCTGCTTTCTCGCTGATGCAAATGGCTAAAACCTCTGTGAATTTAACTTTATTGGCAAAAGCGCAATTGCCTTATATTTCGCTTTGTACCGACCCAACTACTGGTGGTGTAACCGCTTCTTACGCCATGCTCGGCGATATTAATATTGCTGAACCAGGTGCATTGATAGGTTTTGCAGGGCCACGTGTTATCAAAGAAACCATCAAACGAGATTTGCCCGAAGGTTTCCAAACTTCAGAATTTTTATTTGAAAAAGGTTTTCTTGACCTGATAGTCAATAGGAAAGATTTGAAAAATACGCTCGTCGATTTATTGACGATGTTTTATGAAAGAACTAAAAAGAGTTAAAAAAAAACCTCACGTGTCTGAAAGATACATGAGGTTTTTTTTGTGGAAAAAATAAAATTGTTTCAACAAAATCTATTTAATCTCTTTCAATAAATCAGCCGCACTTCTACCTTCATTTCCTTTGATGATGTACTCCACAGATTCCAGATTTTTTATATTTTCTAAAGGATTTTTAGCCAAAACAATCAAATTTGCTTGTTTCCCTTGCTCTATTGTACCTAATTTTTTTTCCTCATGAAAAAAAGTTGCGGCATTAATAGTACAAGTTTTCAGTAATTCGTAATTCGTATAACCTGCTTTTTGTATCAATTTCAGCTCTTCTATGAGCGAAAAACCAGGCGTTTGATACGGTTCTTCGGCATCAGAGCCAGCGATAATATTGATATTTTTTGCACGGATTTTTTCTAAAACAGTAATCTTTTTTGCCACATCTTTGCTCATATAATCAGCGTAACGCTTGCCGTTCTCTTCGCCTAATTGTTGGGTCGTACTTGCATAAGTGGTGTCCCATTCTACGGCATATAGTTTTTTACCAATATCGTAGCCGCTTCTTTCACTCAATTTTTCTTGCGGAACACTATGATAAACCATCTGCACCCAATCCAACGTAGGACAAATATAAAGGTCGTTTATTGCAGCCAAATTGAGCAAAGAATCCAAGCGAGTAGCACTTTTTATTTTCTCAAAACCAACGTGTTCTACCGAATGATAACCACTCAAAATTAGCTTTTCGGTCTTGATATTTTGTAAAAAATGCCCACAAACCATTAGTTTATTGCGTTTTGCATTTTTCATCAATTCATCAAAAAGTGGCTCATCGTGAATACCAAAAGTCTTGATAAAATCGTAACCTTCTTTTTTAATCATCTTCACTTTTGCCTTCATCTGCGCCAAAGTCATAGAATCGTCGCTGTTAATCGGATAACCAACGTGCAACTGAGGAACTGCAAAATTCTGACTGTTTTTGTTGCGAAAAGCAAGTGTAGCTGGCTCGCTTTTCATTATACGTGCGCTTGTAATGCCTGCCAAGGTTTGCAATTGGAAGTAACGTTCGGGATTATTTTCAGTCCAATGCACGTGCATATCGTACAATCCTGGCATCAAAAATTTGGCTGTTCCGTCTATCATTTGCTTCGCTTTTGCCTCTTTCGGAGCGTTGCCAATAAACGTAATTTTCCCATTCGTAATACCAATATCTTTATTTTGTAAAACCTCATTTTGACGCATAGAAATAAGTGTCACGTTTTTTACAAGAATATCATACTGCGCTCTCACATCTTGAAAACCAAGTAAAATAAAGCAAAAAAGTGTAAATTTAGTCGTTTTTTTCATTTTCTAGTAGTATTTGGTTATGAATTGGGATTTTCAAAAGTACATTTATTTATAAAATGCCTCACGCATCGCATCATCAGCGTGTGAATTATGCGACCAATAATCTGACATCATCGTTTTTTTGAGCGTTCCACGAGTAGTTGATGGTTTTCCAAAATCATTGTAAGTCTCTTCCCAACCTTCTATTATATAAGGAGGTTTTGGGTCAAAATAAATTTTCAAATCACGATTATCGTAATGTATAAAATATTCGTTTACAGGCTTTTGGTTAAATATCTTTGTGTTGATGTTGGCTACTGCATCATAACCTTTTAGTGCTTTGTGGCTAAAACGCAAATAGGACAATGAAGGGATTATATTGATTTTTCCTATTGGTAACTGAGCAGGATTGATGCGAAGGGTTGTCCACAGACCATCTTCACTTATGGCGTTTCCGAGCTCTGTTTTTTGGTCGCCTTCGCTTTCAAAATAAGAGAAAATTTGAGCAGTGTATTGTTGCTCTTTAAGATTGAGTTGTGTAAAAACATGACCGCACCACTCTTGCATAGAAGAAGTGATTTTAACTGTTTTTTGACTAACATCGACAGGTGTGAACGCTGATGTCATCACAGAATAAGGATAAATTCCTGTATCGAATTTTTTGCTAAAATTACATTTCAATACTTGTACTACATCGCTCGGATTCGCACTTGCATCATCTAATTTTACTTGTTTGGATTTAGAAAAAGGCTCAGTCACGAAGACCAAAACAGCGTTTCCATTCCGCATCTCACCATAGCGAGCCTGTTCCAATTCGTAACGACAAAGCTCTGCTTTTCCTGCATACCAATACGCATTAAACTCAGGCGAAAGAGGCATATTGGTAGTTGTTTTTTCGCTTTTTGTAGCATTTTTATCAATAGAAGAGGTGTTGCCACAAGCACAAAATAGAAGTGTTGTGAGAAATAATAGTATATTTTTCATATAAATTTTTTTAGTATAAAATATTACACAATAGTAGTAATTTATACAAAATGAGCAGCAAAAAAAGTAAGCATTAACAAAAGAAAAGGGAAGCATTAACAAAAAGTGGGCGAGTATTAACAAAAAAAAGCCGCAGCTTGTTGAAGGCTGCGGACTAAGCTCTAAGCTCCTGAGATTATAATGTTGTCGGAAAGTCGCTGTGGTATTGCTACCTACAAGAAACTAATGCAAATGTACTACCTTTATATTTACGATGCAACTTTTTTTAAATTTATTTCTTAATATTTTTTTTCGTAATATACAAACAATATTTTATATTTATTATATTTAATATATAATTATTTGATAATCAATAATTTAAAATAAAATTATATTATATTGTATTGCCGCGTCGAACCCTATCGTATAATGTAGAGAAAAGGCGTACCTTTTATCGCTCGGTATAAAAATTTGGATTTTTTTTGTATATTAAAATATCATTCTTATCTTGCATTTTTTTTTATTTTTCAGGTAAAATAACTGGTTAAATAAAATATATTAGACACAATTAAATTTCAAATTTAGCCTTGTTATTTTGACTTAAAAAAAGTGTATTTAGAGAAGTATGGCAACTAAAATAGAATGGGTGCATTGTCACAGAAAACCAGAGCGATCTTTTTTTTATAAAGGAAAACAATTTCCCGTTTGTGCAAGGTGCACAGGAATTCATATCGGATACGTGGCGTATCCCTTACTTTTGTTCAAAGTAATTTGGTTTTCTTTTCCAATTACAATTTTATTGATATTACCTACTGCAATCGATGGACTTACACAGGCTTACTTTAATCGAGAAAGTAACAATTGGCTCAGAGCAATTACAGGTTTGACAGCAGGCGTTGGCATTATGTGTTTTGCTTGTCATATTGGCATCTGGATTTATTACGCCTTGGTTTATTTGTATAAATTAACTTAAAATATATTTCACCACTTTAAAATTTTAAAATTATGAGCGACAATCAACAATTCGACGATTTAGGAACGCCATTAAAAGTTGTTTCTTTCTGTATCCCTCTCGTAGGAGCAATTCTTTATTTCACAACTGATGCTACTCAGTTTCCAACAAAACGCAAACAGGCATGTAACTTTGCTTTGTATGGTGTAGGTCTAGGTATTTTACTTCAAGTAATAATGATGGCAATTGGTTTTGGCTCTGTGGCTGCACAATAATTTTTTGGATATTCAAAAAATTAGTTTCCCAAATTTTTCGCAATGAAAAATTTGGGATTTTTTTGCCCAAAAACTTATTTTAGCTAAAGAAATCTAAGTTTTAGCGATTATCTATTGTTTCTAAAAGCGCAACTTGAGGTAGTTCTCCTTTTCCATCATCTTCATCGTTATCCAGCTTCGCCAAATATAAAGAATAAAAAGCAAATGCAAAGGGAAGTACAAATCCAAGAAATGTAAACACTTCTCCTACACCACTTATATAAAAACTAACATCCATGGAACTAATACTAAAATACAAGACAATTTCAGCAAAATAACAAAGTCTTTGTTTAACACGTCTTTTTTGAATAAGATGTATCAAGTTGAAGGCGATTTGACAGAAACCAAGTATAGGAGCAAAGACAAGACCTAATATCACAGTAATAAATAGCACTGCATTGATACCGATTAACCACACTTGAATTTTATAAGTATTCATAATATAAAAGAAGTTTAAGTATTATGTTTCAAAGTTACAGACTTTTTCTTAATAGGCATTAAAAAAATAATCACAACTTTTTTGCTACCTTTACCCGACAATAAATCTACACTTTACAAATGTTAGATTTATTTTTATTTTATATTGAAAATCAATTATTTACACATGAGAAGATTAAATATTTTTATTATTTTATTCTTATTTTTTGAAATTTTACAAGCACAAAATGCACAAGCGCATTGGGTAGATAGCCTTTTTAATACGCTTTCTTTAGACGAAAAAATAGGTCAATTGTACATGATTCGGGCTCACTCTAACAAAGATTTGGCGTATGAAGAAATGGTAGCGCAACAGATTCGGGACTACAAAGTAGGTGGTATTTGCTTTTTTCAAGGTACGCCCGACAAACAAGCTCGCCTCAATAATTACTATCAATCGCTTTCTAAAATTCCGCTTTTTGTAAGTATGGATGCCGAATGGGGCTTAGGTATGCGCCTAAAAGAAAGCACAATTAGCTTTCCAAAACAGTTGATGCTGGGCGCAATTCAAGACAATACTTTGATATATGACATGGGGAAGGAGGTCGCTCGGCAGTGCCTTCGCCTTGGCGTAAATGTCAATTTTGCACCCGATACAGACATAAATAACAATGCCGAAAATCCTGTAATTGGTATGCGTTCGTTTGGTGAAAACAAAAAAAATGTGGTCGCAAAAGCATTTCAATATATGAGTGGTATGCAAGACAATGGCGTGATGGCGTGCATGAAACATTTTCCTGGACATGGCGATACAGACACTGATTCGCACCTTGATTTGCCACTTATCGGACACGATATTAGCCGTTTGGATTCTACCGAATTGTTGCCGTTTCGTGCGCTTGGTCAGCGTGGAATCCAAAGTGTGATGATAGCGCATTTGAGTGTCCCTGCGCTCGATGCTACGTTTAATTTACCTACTTCGCTTTCTCGAAAAGTAGTTACCGATTTGTTGCGTAAAAAACTCGGTTACAAAGGCTTGATTTTTACTGACGGAATGGGTATGAAAGGTGTCGTAAAATACTACAAAGATGGTAACGCCGAAGCGATGGCACTTGCCGCAGGCAACGATATTATCCTTTTGCCAGAAGATATTGCAGCAACTCATTTACGCATAAAAGAATATTTAATAAATAAAAAAATAGACTCCTTAGATTTTATTTCGAGTGTAAAACGCTCATTATCAGCGAAATACAAATTTAATTTGAATAAAAAATATATTCCTATTGTCACAGATAGCCTTTCGGAGCAACTCAATACACAAGAAGCGATTGCGCTCAAACGCCGTTTGATAGCAGCAGCTTTGACGACCGTTCGTAATACGGATAATTTAATTCCGATTCAAAATGTAGAAAAAATTGGGACGCTGAGTGTCGGTGCAGTCGCTATGACACCTTTCCAAAACACGTTGAATAATTATGGCGAAATGGAGCATTTTCAGTATGGAAAAAACACTACTGAAACAGACAAACAAGTAATTTTGAATACCTTAGGCGCAAAAGATGTTGTGATTATTGGTTTGCACGATTTGAATACAAAACCAAAAGAAAATTACGGTATCACTACGTCCGAAATTGATTTGATTTACAGTTTGGCAGCACGTACAAAAGTGATTTTGACTATTTTCGGAATCCCCTATACTTTGCGTCATTTTGATGGTATAAAAAATGTTATAGCAGCTTATGATGAAGACTTTTTGACGCAAGACCTCGCTGCACAAACGATTTTTGGCGCAATAGGTACGAGTGGAAAATTGCCTGTACGAGTGAGCGATGCAAGTTATTTGGGCGCAGGAATTGATACCAAAAGTGTGAATCGTTTAGGTTACGAATTACCAGAAAATGCAGGTTTTGATGGCATAAAACTGAATAAAATTGACCAAATTGCAGACGAATTGATTAGAACTGCCGCTGCACCAGGTTGCGTTGTTTTGGTCGCAAAAGACGGAAAAGTAGTTTATAATAAGGCATTTGGTTATCATACCTACGAAAAAATACGTCCGATGACCACCAATGATATGTTTGATTTGGCTTCCATGACAAAAATTTGTGCCTCTACTTTTTCTTTGATGAAATTACATTCCGAAGGTAAATTAGACATCAAAAAACCGATGTCAGATTATGTTTCTATCCTCAAAGGCTCAAACAAAGAAAACCTCACGATGGAGGAAATAATGACACATCACGCTGGTTTACAAGCGTGGCTGAAATTTTATGAAGCTACTCTGGACAAAACAGGCGGAACAATCAGACCTTCGAGCGAATTTTACAGAACGTCTTTTTCAGCCGACTTTAATGTCCCCATTTCGCCTAATTTATTTTTGAAAAAAGGCTATGAAGATAAAATTTTTGATGAAATAGTAAAAACAGATTTGCGCCCAAACAAAGAGTACAAATATTCTGATTTAGGGCTGATTTTACTCACAAAACTCATCAAAGAGCAAACTGGAATGAGTGAAGATGAGTATGTTCAAAAAATGCTTTATCAACCCATGGGATTGAAAAATATCATGTATAAACCTTGGGTAAAAGTACCGATGGAACGTATTCCACCTACCGAAGAAGACAGTTATTTCAGAATGTGTCGTGTGCAAGGTTACGTACACGATATGGCTTCGGCGATGCTCGGTGGTGTAAGCGGACACGCAGGACTTTTTGGAAATACTACTGACGTAGCCGCTATTTTTGAGCTTTTTTTGAATAAAGGCACGTATGGCGGACAACAAATTTTGAAACCAGAAACCATAGATTTATTTACTACTCGCTACTCAAAATCTACTCGTCGTGGCATTGGTTTTGACATGAAAGAACTCGATAAATCAAAAACGCAAACGGTAGCCGCTTCCGCTTCCGACAAAACTTTTGGACATACAGGTTTTACAGGAACTTGCGTTTGGGCTGATCCTGTCAATCATTTGGTCTATGTTTTTCTCTCGAATCGCACTTATCCGAATATGGAAAACAACAAATTAATTACAGGCGATTATCGTGTAAAAATACATCAGGCGATATACGACGCTTTCAAAAAGAAATAATTTTCAGATATACAACAAAGACATGGTAAAATACCGTGTCTTTGTTTTTTTTACGACCTACCTACAAAAAAATATTTTTTTAACAAAAACACAAAAAAATATACTACATTTGGTTTTATTTTTTAGTAAAACAAGCAAGAAAATAAGCGAATTTGAACTAATAATTTAATGTATAGTCATTTATATATTAAATAAATGTTTAATTTTAAAGTTATCAAAGAAGTAAAACATCAAAACTATGAGTAGCATTTTTAGAAAAAAATCCATTTCTCAAATACAAAAAGACTTAGCCGAACAACCCGATCACGCTGAACACGGCGGCAGCGGATTGGCAAAACACCTTGGTGTACGTGACCTTACGGCACTCGGAATTGCAGCAATTATTGGCGCAGGTATTTTTAGCACTATCGGAACAGCGAGCGCAGGTGGAGGTCCTGCTGTTATTTTTCTCTTTATTTTCACTGCATTAGCGTGTAGTTTTGCAGCATTTTGCTACGCTGAGTTTGCGAGCATGGTACCTGTTTCGGGGTCTGCTTATACTTATTCTTATGTTGCTTTTGGCGAGCTTTTCGCTTGGGTAATAGGCTGGGCATTGATTATGGAATACGCAATTGGTAATATTACAGTTGCTATTTCTTGGAGCGATTATTTTACAGGTTTGCTACAAAGTATAGGTCTAAATATTCCAAAACATTGGACTATGGATTATTTTACTGCTTATAATGGCAATCATCAAGCAGGTTTGTTGATGAATAGTGGTAAAACTTTTGCAAATTTATCTCCTGCACTTCAAGAAGCATTTACGGCTTGGACTTTTGCGCCAAAAATCGGAGGACTTCGCCTTATTTTAGATTTACCTGCACTTTTGATTATTTTACTTATCACGATGGTGGTATATAGAGGTATAAAAGAATCTCGCAACGCAAGCAATGCGATGGTTGCGGTGAAATTAGCAGTTGTTTTACTCGTAATAATCGTAGGTGTTTTTTACGTAAGTCCCACAAACTGGATACCTTTTGCGCCAAATGGTGTCGGAGGAGTACTCAAAGGAGTGAGTGCTGTATTTTTTGCCTACATCGGTTTTGATGCGATTTCGACGACCGCAGAGGAGTGTAAAGACCCGCAACGGGACTTGCCAAAATCTATGATGTGGTCTATTATTATTTGTACTATATTATATGTAGCTATTTCGCTCGTCCTTACGGGCATGGTAAAATACGATACGCTTGCCGTAGGCGACCCTTTGGCAGAGGTTTTTAAAGCCAAAAACTTAGGTTGGATGAGTGGTATTATTTCCGTAAGTGCTGTATTTGCGATGGCGAGTGTGCTACTCGTTTTTCAACTCGGGCAACCTCGTATCTGGATGGCAATGAGCCGTGACGGTCTTTTGCCAAAAGCATTTTCAAAAATACACCCGAAGTATCAAACGCCTTCGTTTGCTACGATTGTTACAGGTTTTGTAGTTGCTGTACCAGCTCTTTTTCTGAACCTTACGATGGTTACGGATTTGTGTAGCATCGGGACATTGTTTGCATTTGTATTGGTTTGTGGTGGCGTTTTGATGTTGCAAAACCGTACGGATATTGAGCGTGGAAAATTCCGTATGCCTTTTATTAATTCAAAATATGTTTTGCCTGTTTTGTTTGCTTTGGCAGGAATACTTTTATCTGTTTATGCACCAAACGAAACACGTAATTTTTTGACAAATGCACCAGAAACAATTGCTTCAAAAGACCTTATTTCGGCACTCAGCCAAGAAGATATTGATGATTTAAAAAAATTCACAGTTAGCTACGACGAGGCTGGCGTGAAAGCAAGTGACAATGATTTGGAAGTCTATATCACAGGAAAAACAGAAGCGGAATACGCTCAATACCTCAAAGTAATTCCTTTGGGCGAAAACAAAAAAACAAACGCTGGTTTTCATTTATTTAAACATAAAATACCAATGTGGATTTTCATTTTCACGTGTTTTACATTGCTGTATTTGTCTATTCGTAAAAATCTATCGCTTATCCCTGTTTTAGGTGTGATAACTTGCTTGTATATGATGGCTCAAATAGAACTCAAAAACTGGATAGGTTTCGGTGTTTGGCTTTTGGTAGGCTTGGTTATTTATTTTACGTATGGTAGATTCAATAGTAAATTGGCGAAAAAAGAAACAATACGTTAAATTTTTGTTTAATATTTTGTAT
>JANMGN010000240.1:0-14525 GCA_031374645.1 Chitinophagales bacterium
GCTGAGAAGCATCATCAAGTAAATAACCCAAGTCTCGAAAAGATATTTTATCACCCGAAAGTGCTTTGTTTTTTATCAAAACAACCAAAGAATCTGTCGTTATACCATTATCGTACGAAGTCGCCCGAGCAGCAACCGCCCACAAAATGCACAGCACAACAGCATAAGTTTTTGGTCTTAAAGATAAATTCAAAATACGTTAATTTTAGTCTGTCGCAAAAGTACGATTTTTAAGTAAAAATTGCAAGTGCTAAAAGAATTTTAAAAATTATAAAGCGTAATTTTGTAGATTAAGTTGTTTCATAACTTGATTTGTGAAAACCGATGAACTATTACCTCTGCGACTTGTTATTATATTTGTGTATTTTATTTATGCTTACAAAATAGCGTCAAAACGACATTCGTGATTTTTTTCTACTATTTGTAACGTTTTTAAGTAAAATATTTAAAATAAATACAGCTATTTAACGTCAAAAGCTGTACCTTTGCACTAAATTTAATTGTAATAAATCTAAATAATGGATAAGAGACTAATATACATGGACAATAACGCTACAACACCTTGTGACCCAAGAGTTGTAGAAGCGATGATTCCATATTTTTATGAAAAACACGGTAACTCTGCAAGCCGTAATCACCCATTTGGTTGGGCAGCAGAAGAAGCGGTGGATTATGCACGTGAGCAAATCGCAAAATTGATTGGAGCAGACGAAAAAGAAATTATCTTTACTTCGGGAGCTACCGAATCGAACAATTTAGCACTCAAAGGAGTGTTTGAAATGTATGCTTCAAAAGGCAACCATATCATCACGGCAACTACCGAACACAAAGCAATTTTGGATACTTGCAAAAGATTAGAAAAGCAAGGCGCAGAAGTAACTTATTTGGAAGTAGATGACAAAGGGCGTATTAATTTAGAGGAACTCGAAGCAGCAATTACACCAAAAACTATTTTGGTATCTATTATGTGGGCAAATAACGAAACTGGTGTGATACAGGATATGAAAGCCATTGGCGATATTTGTAGAAAACATAGTGTTCTTTTGCACTCAGATGCAACGCAAACCGTAGGAAAAATCCCTTCAAATGCCCGTGAAACAGGTATTCACTTGATGTCTTTTACGGGTCATAAAATGTACGGGCCCAAGGGCGTTGGTGTTTTATATGTAAGCCGCAAAAATCCTCGTGTAAAAGTAACTGCACAAATAGATGGTGGTGGACATGAGCGTGGTATGCGTAGCGGAACTTTAAATGTACCGGGTATTGTAGGTATGGGAAAAGCAGCCGAAATCGCAATCGCTGAAATGGCGCAAGATGCAGCACGTTTGTCAAAATTACGTGACCGTTTGCAAGCGGGTTTGATGCAAATGGAAGAGACTTATGTGAATGGTGACGAAAACAGTCGTATGCCGCACGTTACCAATATTTCTTTCAAACACGTAGAAGGCGAAGGTTTGATGATGACTTTCAACCAAAATATCGCAGTTTCTTCTGGTTCAGCTTGTACATCGGCATCGTTAGAGCCTTCTTATGTATTGGTTGCACTTGGTTTGGGCGATGATTTGGCGCACTCTTCTATCCGTTTTAGTTTAGGTCGTTTCACAACTGACGAAGAAGTAGATTACACTATTCAAGCATTGACACAAGGCGTAAATCACATGAGAGATTTATCTCCAATCTGGGAAATGTACAAAGAAGGTATCGATTTGAGCAAAGTAGAATGGGCGGAGCATTAAATAATTTGATAATTAATAATTTGATAATTTGAAAATGAATCAACGTGCAGTTCTTAATCTCATAAATTATTTAATTCAAAATTCAGATATTTACGAGGAACGATAAAGAAAATATAATTATTAATATATCATTTGAGTTTGCGCTTGAAATCATTGAGTTTACAGAATATTTAGCAGAAAATCGTAAATTTAATTTAGCTAATCAATTATTTAGGAGTGGAGTATCTGTCGGAGCAAATATCAGAGAAGCACAAAATGCGGAAAGTAAAGCAGATTTTATTCATAAAATGAAAATTGCTGCCAAAGAAGCAGATGAAACTCAATATTGGCTGTTACTTTGTGAAAAATCAAAGCATTATCCAAATCCTAGTCCTTTTTTAACAGAAAATATAGAAAGAATTATAAAAATTCTTTCTAAAATTATATCAACAAGTAAAACGGTTTGATGATTTTGAAATTTGAAAAGGAGGAAAATAAATTTTCTTCCAACTCTAAAATTATCAAATTTTTAAATCATCAAATTATCAAATTAAATAAAAATGGCATATTCAGAAAAAGTAATCGAGCATTTTCATAATCCACGTAACGTAGGCACGCTGGATAAAGCTAAGAAAAACGTTGGTACAGGTTTAGTTGGCGCACCTGAGTGCGGCGACGTTATGCGCCTTCAAATAGAAGTAGATGAAGCAACAAATACAATTATTGATGCAAAATTCAAAACTTTTGGTTGTGGTTCTGCAATAGCTTCTTCTTCTTTGGCAACAGAATGGTTAAAAGGAAAATCAGTTGATCAAGCGTTGGCTTTTGACAATATGGATTTGGTAGAAGAATTGGCTTTGCCGCCAGTAAAAATACACTGTTCCGTGTTAGCAGAAGATGCTATCAAGGCAGCCATCAAAGATTATCAAGAAAAAAGCGGTATTTTAGCAGAGGCAATGCACGCTTAGTTGAAATTTTTTCAACAAAGCAATACACTTTTACCCAAATTTAAAAGTATTAGATTTTTCAAATTTTAAATTAGAAAAATGATTTACGTAGCAGAAAGCGCAAAAAGTCAAATCGAAAACATCAAGGCAAAAGGAAATCTTGCAGAAGATTTTTTTGTAAGAGTATCTGTCGTAAGCGGTGGATGTTCTGGCTTGTCTTATAAAATGGATTTTGACCACGAGCCAAAACCAAATGACCAAGTATTTGAAGATAACGGTGTAAAAGTCGTTACTGATTTGAAAAGTTTCTTGTATCTTTTCAATACTACCCTTGAGTTCTCAGGAGGACTTGACGGAAAGGGATTTTCGTTCAATAATCCTAACGCAGCACGTTCGTGCGGCTGTGGAGAAAGTTTTGCAGTCTAAGATATTTTTACGAAATAAAAAAACCACCATTATGTGTAAAAACATAACGGTGGTTTTTTCTTATTTATATTTCAATACTACGCATCAACTTTTGCGTATTTTGCATTTGCTTCTATAAAAGCTCTACGTGGCGGAACTTCATCGCCCATCAGCATAGAGAAAATACGGTCACACTCTGCGGCATCATCTATTGTTACACGACGAAGTGTACGTGACGAAGGATCCATTGTAGTTTCCCAAAGCTGTTCAGCGTTCATTTCTCCAAGACCCTTATAGCGTTGGATTTTTACACCACTGTCTTCACTTTTTCCACCAGCATAAGTGTCAGTTGCGATACGACGCTCCTCATCATTCCAGCAATAGCGGAATTGTTTTCCTTTACTTACACGATACAAAGGCGGTGCTGCGATATAAATATAGCCATTTTCAATCAAAGGCTGCATGTATCTGTAAAAAAATGTCAAAATCAAAGTCACAATATGACTACCATCAATATCGGCATCACACATGATGACTACTTTATGGTAACGTAACTTTTCGATGTTTAATATCTTTTCACCATCTTTTGCTTCTATGCTTACACCAAGTGCTGTAAACATATTTTTGATTTCTTCGTTTTCGTAAATTCTATATTCGAGTGATTTTTCTACATTCAAAATTTTTCCACGAAGCGGAAGTATCGCTTGGAAGTTACGGTCACGACCTTGCTTTGCTGTTCCACCTGCCGAATCTCCTTCCACTAAGAAAAGCTCTGATTCGCTGGCATTTTTAGAAGAACAATCCGCTAATTTTCCAGGTAAACCGCTTCCTGTAAGTATATTTTTACGTTGAACTAATTCACGTGCTTTTTGTGCTGCCTGACGAGCTGTTGCTGCGAGAACGACTTTTTCTACGATGCGTTTTGCCTCATTTGGGTTTTCTTCCAAATAATATTTGAGTACATCACCTACTGCACGACTTACGATACCCAAAACTTCTGAGTTGCCAAGTTCGCCTTTTGTTTGTCCTTTGAATTGTGGTTCTGGTACTTTTACAGAAACTACGGCGGTCAAACCTTCACGAAAATCTTCTGCCGAAACAGTTATTTTTTTGAAAAGGTTATTGTCATCGCCATATTGTTTGAAAACACGAGCAACAGCACGACGGAAACCTTGTACGTGCGTTCCACCTTCACGAGTATTGATGTTATTTACAAAAGAATACAAATGTTCTTGGTACGAAGTATTGTACAACATTGCAATTTCAACTTCAACATTTGCTTCCTCATCACGAGTAGTGACGTGTATTGGTTTTTCAATCAATTTTTGACGAGCCGAATCGATATAAACTACAAACTCTTTCAAACCGCCTTCTGAAAAGAAATAATCTGATTTGAAAGTACCATCATCGTTTGTTTCACGCTCGTCAGTTAAGGTCAATTTCAAACCTGCGTTCAAAAAAGATAACTCACGCAAACGAGCAGCAAGTGTACTATAATTGTATTCTAATACTTCAAAAATATCTCCATCTGGCTGAAAAGTAACGTACGTTCCTCTCAAATCAGAGTTTCCAATTTCACGAACATCATACTGAGGAATACCAATTTTGTATTCTTGTTCAAATTTTTTGCCTTCACGGTGAACTTCTACACGCAAATGTGAGGAAAGTGCATTTACACAACTCACACCTACACCGTGCAAACCACCAGATACTTTGTAAGTATCTTTGTCAAATTTTCCACCTGCGTGGAGTACGGTCATAACAACTTCTAAGGCGGATTTTTGTAATTTCTGGTGCATTCCAGTAGGAATACCACGTCCATCATCTTTTACCGTGATAGCATTATTTTGATGAATGGTTACAAAAATATTTTGACAGTGACCTGCCAAATGCTCATCGATAGAGTTATCTACAACCTCGTACACCAAGTGATGTAAACCACGTACATCGGTACTTCCGATATACATTCCTGGGCGTTTACGTACTGCTTCCAGACCTTCGAGTGCAGTAATATTTCCAGCATCGTAATTTCCCTTATTCTCCACAGGAGTTAAGTTTTTTTCTTCTTCTTCTTGAATCATGTATAAGTAAAATTTGCTCTTTTTCCTACAACTATTTGATTTCTAACAAGTAATTGGGCTAAAATAATAGTGTTTATTTTCTAACGCCTACTTTGTTAAAATAAAAATAAAATAGTTTGTATATTTAAATAAAAGGTGTGCAAAGATACGCTTTTTTTAGCTATTTACCAATAGTTTCTTTTATTTTTTAGCATAATAAAAGTCTTAAAAAAGTAAAAAATCGCTACACAAGCAATGATGCTCCTGTAGCGATTTTTGTAAAAAATTCTAAAAGTATTTACTCGACTGTTTTACGCTGTCCTATAACAATATTTGCGCCTACTCTAAAATTAAAATTATGAGTTTGCAAAGGTTTGAACGTTGCTAAAAAATTGTCTGCAATGCAATAGGCTTGTATTGGTCCAACTTTTACAGCAATATTTGTACCCAAATCGCTAAAAGAATTGTTGCGAATACTGTATGTTAGTCCTGCTTCTAACCATTTTCTTACATTTAATGTAGTATTAAGTGCGGCATAGCTTCTTCCTGCGGAGTATGCTAATAGCGCATTAGTAGTCAAAAATTTGTTCACTTTGTACGAGCCTGTAAGTATGAAGGATTTTGCAGGAGCTGTTTTGAAAGTGGAAGCTACTGACGTAAATTTCATGTTTTTAAACACCGTATCTAAGTTAGGAGCTTGGAAGGATAAAGTGGAATCTTTGATTATTTTTACAATATCAATACCTTCGATATTAAATTTTGCTTTGGTAGCGTATTCTTTTCCACCGTTCCATTTTATACTTGCTAAAAGATTGTTTGCGCTCAATCCGAAAGAGATTTTGTCGTTTAAATCGTAGGTTGCACCAAGGTCTAAGCCCATTCCAAAACCGTCAATAGTGCTAAATTTTAAGTTTTTAAAATTAGGTGTATTGTCAAAATCCCCTAAAATAGTAGCAACGTTTTTGCTTGCTTGTAGTTTGTAATCTAAATCAAATTGTAGTTGATATACGTCGCTGTCTGTTTTGAGCGAAAAAGAAGTATTTGCTCCTGTTTGCACGCTTGCCAAACCTGTGAAGAGTTTTACTTTTGCTCCTACGGTTAATTTATCTAAATTATGTGCATAAGTTACTCCAAGTTCATTGTATTGGTTGTATTTAAAATTAGGAGCAAATTCTAATTTTTTACCTATAAATTGAGCATTTCCTCCTACAACAAGCTGAAATAAATTGCCTGACCCTGTCAAAGAACCTTCGGTGCGCAAGGCATGAGAAAAACTCAAATAGCCATTTTGTTTTATTGCAAAACCTAAGCCACCAAAACTTGTTTCAAGATTTCCAGCGATGTAATCTGTTGAATTAGAGCTATTTATATTTAGCAAATTATTGACTACTCGAAGACCTCCGAACGTATTGTAATAGCCACCAGAAAAACTTGGCGAAGCAATTACAATTTTATTTTTAGGCATAAAGGCTGCATTTACAGTATTTGCCTGCCAAATTGATTTTGAAAAATTTAGACCAATTTCGGTTTGGGCAAAGCTTTTTATTTGAAGGAAAAGAAAAGAAAATATGATAATTTTTTTCATTTTTTGAAATTACTTTTTATTTATTTAATCGTCGCTCTCACGCCCATTTTTATATTCACTTCTTGTGTAGAAAGAATATTTACAGGCACAATTCCATTATTAGAAGTCGAGAAGAAAAATTTAATTTGAGCTTTACTGCATCTGCGCAAAAGGTCTGTTTTTTCAGTATTTAGTTTGATAAATGTTTCATTAATGCTTGTTTTTGTAACATTTCCTTTGCTATCAACATTTGCCGCTTGTACCAGTTTGAATGGTATGTCGCTTGCATTGGTCAAAATTTTTCCACTACTATCTAAAAAATCTATTTGCGCCAAAACTTCTACGGGAAGCGCATTGTCAGAAACGAATTTTAGTTCAGCTTCTGTTATATTGGCAAGTGCCGACTGAAAATCTATGTCTTTAAAATCTTCTTTGACCACAAAATCTTTTGATGTGCCATAAAGTGGAATATCTACTTCGATACCTATTTTTAAATTCGTTGAATCCGTGATAAAACCAACGATTTTTTGTGTATCAGGATTGGCAACCACATCAATATCATACAAGATAGTTTTCGGTTTAGCGTTTAACAGATCCTTGATATTCGATGTTTTATTCGTAAAATCATAAGAAAAACGCTTAGTTTGCCCAACTTCCATGATATTCGGATAAGGGAATTTGAAGTCTATACCTCCTGTTAATCCTTTGGCATTTAGCTCGATAGTATCATTATTTACGCTGATAGATTTAATGTAATTTATCTTCGTTTTCATCGGAAATCCATAAGAATTATCTACCAAAATAGTAATCCTTGGGTCTTCAAATTTTAAGCTACCTTGTACTTGTTCGTCATAAAAATCTAAATCTACACTCCCTTCATTGAGTTGTAAATCTTTTTTATCCATATAGGCTTCGCAGTAGGAAAAACCAACATTTTGAATGTTGGCTGCCATGAATAATTTTATATCTTTTCCGTCAGCTTTTGTTTTTGCCTGATATTTGAAAGTTAATTTACTTCCTGGATCAAATTTTATATTGTAATTTTTAAGAGGAAAATTACCCAAAAGCAAAATCGCATTTCCTGTCATTTCTTGTGAAAAAGCGTATTGGAACGGCACACCATTTTTAGTGAAATTTGGAAAAGTAATCACGCCTTCTACGATTTGTTTTGCCAAACCAACAGGCACTTGACAAGCAATCGTGAGCAAGGTATTAGGAGATAAATCAACTTTATATAAGTCCAAATCGCCAGGAAAAGCCCTTACTGTGACCGTATCTGGAAAAGGAACTTGGATACCATTGGGTGGAAAAATTTTCAGTGCATCGGTCGCTTTTCGTTCAGAAACTGTACCTTTGTAATACAAACGCATTTTGCCATCGCTATCTATTTTTAAGGCACTTGCTTTTGTGCCAATAATGTCTTTAAATGAGGTTTTGGCGTAAAAAAGCGGCGCAGCAATTTCTGGATGATAACTACTTTTTAAATCATCAAATTCGTCTTGTATTTTACAAGCAGAAAGAGAAAAAAGGGCAAATAATAATACGTAAAATCTTAATTTCATTGTAAATAGATATATGTAGTAACGAAAAATTAAAAATGTATAATTAAAAATACAAGTATTTCATAATCAGTATAATTGTGAAAATAACGTAAAAGTAAGCAAGTTCGTACAACAAAAATAAGATTTTAGTTTTTTTTATATAATACATTGTAAAATACCTAACAAAACGTTAAAATAAAAAATAATATGACTATCAGTGAAGCACAAAAAACGGTTGATGAATGGATAAAAACGATTGGTGTTCGCTACTTCAATGAGCTGACCAATACGGCAGTTTTGATGGAAGAAGTCGGAGAAGTTGCTCGCCTAATGGCACGTATTTACGGAGAGCAATCTTTTAAAAAAAGCGAAAATATAACAGACGCAAAAGAGGCTTTGGCAGATGAAATGGCTGATGTATTTTTCGTCCTTATCTGTCTTGCTAACCAAACAGGTATTGATTTAACAGCCGCTTTACAAAAAAATTTAGATAAAAAAACAAAACGAGATAGCACTCGACATCTCGAGAATGAAAAACTCAAATCGTAAGATATATTTTTTTAATTTGCCTTTTTTAATTCATAAAAGCCTGTTAAAGTCATATATACGCCTAAAATTAGCGTATTAACGAACATTTTTAGTACCAATTTTTCAGAAAAAAATGTTTCAATATAGTCGCTGAGAGCATAAAAAGCCAATGCGCCTACTATATACAAAGCAATTTTTTTCAGGCTGTATTCAATAGGATAGTATTTTTGCCCCAAAGCGTAACTGATAGCGCACATCGAAAAATAGCAAATTAAAGTTGTCCAAGCAGAACCCGTATAACTATATGTAGGAATCCAAAGATAATTTAATACCAATGTTATCATTGCGCCAACGATTGCAACGGCTGCGCCCATTTTTGTTTTATTAGAAAGTTTGTACCAAATACTGAGGTTGTAATAAATGCCAAGAAAAATATTTGCCATCAAGAGAATAGGTACAACGTGTAAACCTTCCCAATACGTTTTATTTTTAAATAAAAGTTTGATAATATCCAAGTATAAAAGGACAGCTAAAAAAATAGTACAACAAACGATTACAAAATAATTCATAACTTTTGCATAAGTTTTTGTAGCATCTTGGTCTTTCATTCGGCTAAAAAAGAAAGGCTCAGCAGCAAAACGAAAGGCTTGAATAAAAAGTGTAATAAGTATCGCTAATTTATAATTACCCGAGTAAATACCTACTTGTTGTTCTGCCAAATGCGTATCTGAAATGAGATTTTTTAACAAAAGTCTATCCAAAGTTTCGTTTATCATTCCTGCCAATCCCATAAAAATAAGTGGAAAAGCGTAAATCATCATCTCTTTCCATATTTTTTTATCAAAACCAAACCGCAAAAGCGCAAACTCTTTTGTGAAAAAAGGAAATACAATTAAACTCGATAATAAGTTGATGCCAAACATATATTTTATCCCAGTTTCTGGTTTATAAAATGTAGAAAACACCTCGTATCCATTTTTTATCATATATGGACACAAAAGATAAATAAAAAGATTGAGCAAAATATTAGTAGCGATACTGAGCAAACGGAGGTAGGCAAATTTTTGGGCTTTTCCATTTTGGCGCAGCCATGCAAAAGGTAAACTACTAATTGTATCGGCAGCTAAAATAAAAAATAAAAAGTAAAAAAGTGTTTCACGACCAACGTTTTTTGTCCAAATTGTTATCGGATTTATAAGTAAAGATAATACCAATAAGATAAGTAAAGAGCTGACAATCAGCGATATAGTAGCTGTACTAAACACTTTTTCTTTTTCTTCATACTTTTGGTAATACCTAAAAAAAGCAGTTTCCATACCATAAGAAAAAAGAACCGCTCCAAACGATGCGTAAGCATATATTTCGGTCGAAACGCCATATTCGCTTACCGCTAACACAGCAGTATATATCGGAAAAAGAAGGTAATTAAGCAATCTCCCTATGATACTACTTAGACCATAAATGGCAGTTTCGCCTGCTAATTTTTTTATTAAAGACATACAATAGTTTAAAATTGAGGTATAAAAATTAAACCTCAGACTGCGCTAAACGTAAATTGTAGCGCCTTGTCGTACAAAAGACTTTTGAAACTTAAAGTCAAGTTAATTTTTTAATATTTACTGCAATATTACGACTAAATTGTATTTTTGCGTAGTTTTTTACTAACCAATTCGTCTGAAAAAATGTTTTGCTGCTTTTCAGACCTATTTACAACCAATTTTATTAAAAAATGAAAAAATTATTCGTATTATTATTAAGTGTAATATTATTTTCAAGTGCAGAGGCTCAAATAAAAGCACCTCAGCCAAGTCCTGTTTGTAAGATTTCACAAGCAGTTGGACTTACAGATATTGCTATTGAATATTCTCGCCCGAGCGCAAAAGCACGCAAAGTTTTTGGCGGATTAGTACCTTTCAACGAACTTTGGCGCACAGGTGCAAATGCTTCTACTAAGCTCACGTTTAGCGAAAATGTAAAAATTGCAGGCAATGATTTACCAAAAGGAACTTATGCACTTTATACTATTCCGAGCGAAAAAGAATGGACAATTATTTTGCACAAAAACGTAACTCATTGGGGCGTAGATGATTATAAGCAAGAAGAAGATGCTTTTCGCTTTACGGTAAAACCAACTATGACCTCAAATAATGTAGAAACATTTACGATGCAGTTGGATAATTTGAAAAATAACGCTTGCGATATTGATTTATCATGGGAAAATACAACAGTTGCTATTCCTGTAACTTTTGGTACTGATGAAGCTATGGTTGCAGGTATCAAAAAAGCATTGGACGGGCCTTCGGCAGGGGATTATTATACTGCCGCACGCTACTATCATGAAGAAAATAAAGACCCAAAACAAGCCTTGGAATGGGTAACGAAAAGCCTCGATAAAGGTGGCGATAAGTTTTGGATTTTGCGTTTAAAAGCATTGTTACAAGCTAAAACAGGTGATTTTTCTGGAGCAATCGCTACGGCAGAAAAATCTACGGAATTGTCTAAAAAAGAAGGAAATGCTGATTATCAGCGTATGAATGATGCTTCTATTAAGGAGTGGAAAAATAAAAAGTAATTTATTGTTTTACATAAAAAAGTCGTAATTATTTGATTGTCAAATAATTACGACTTTTTTGTTTTAATGAATACTTAACTTTTCTACTTGCAGTTGTCCGTTTATTTTTATTTTTACAAAATAAAATCCTTTTAGTAAATCACGTATTGTAAGCTGTGCTTCAATATCTTTTGTATTGGTAAAAATAATATGCCCTTGTAAGTCTATAATTTCAACGGAAGCGTCTTCTAAATTTATTTTTTTATCAAAGGCAATATTTATTGTGCCGTTTTCGCTCGGATTAGGATATATTTTTGCATTTTGAAAAACATTAAAGTCTATTTCAATTATTTTTGAATATTCAAAACGACCATTTTTTTCGATTTGTTTCAAACGGTAATAATTTTTTCCATTGTTCGGATTTCCGTCTTTGCAAGTGTAATTTGCACCATTTCTATCTTTACTTTTCCAAGTAGAAAAACCTTCAAAATAAAGCCCATTTTTGCTTTTTTCTACTTCAAAAACCATATTTTCGCTTTCTACTCCTGTTTTCCAAGATAAATTCACGGCATCTTTTTTAGCTTCCGCCTTGAAATCAAGCAATGCAGCAGGAAGTAAAGCCACAGGTAATTGCAACACAAACAGCCCGTTATTTACATCAGAACCTAAGACTTTTTGTGAAGGCAAAAAAGGATAAGTTCCCCAAGCACCAGCGTAGCCACTGTAAGTAGTGTTGCTCGGTTCGGTATCGTAAAAAGCTACTTTTGTAGGCGAAGCAGGATTACTAATATCGTAAACCTGAACTCCTTCGTGATAATATGCCAAAAAAACCAGATTTCCTTTCACAAAAGGATTATGAACAATAGGAGTGGTAGCAGCTGGGCAAAGCATACAAGATTGTATTGTGCTTGTTGGCGACGAAAAATTCCCAATCGCTGTCGGGTTGCTAACGTCTAAAACTTTGAGTGGTTTGCCGTGCGTTTCTTCTGCCATAATCAGGTGCGTACCAGCAGAATTGAGCCAAGAACTGTGATTATAACCACTATTGACCATATTATTTGTACCTAAAAGCGGCATTGTGGTAATTACAGAATTGCCTGGTTGCCAAGCGTTTATGCCCGAAACATCGTAAATTCGCAAGCCGTTATTACCATGAGAGCAATAAATTTTACCGTTACGAACAAAATTATCGTGTATGTAGCCGCTTGTAAATCCGTTGATATTAAGCGGAATTTGAGCGCAAAGTGTTGGTATTCCAGTTGTCGCATTTAAATCAAAAACGACTAAACCGTTCGTAGTGTTCGTACCAGCACAATATAATTTACGGTTTGGTTCGTCTATATAAATATTATGACAGCGAGTAAAAGTAGTATTATTTTGAAAAATCTGTGTTACACGGTTGCTTGTTCCGTTGATATTTGCTAAATCGAAAACTAATAATCCTTCCGCACCTTCATCAGCGACTGCGTAAGCATAATGACTGTATGTTTTAAAATCACGCCAGATACTATTTGCACCATTTGTAAAAGTAGCGATGGGAGCGCTCATTGTGGCAGGAGAAGTTACTTCAAAAAAAAGAACTTTTTCGAGCGAACCCAAAATAGCATACTCTCTATTGTTTGCAGCAGCGTAGCCCCAGCAATCATTGTAAGAGAGGTCAGATTTTACAGGTAAAGTATTATCGTCCCAATTTGCTAAAAGGGTCATTGGTGTTTGTGCAAAAATAAAATTGGGAAGGATGAAAACGAGTAAAAAAAATATTTTTTTCATGATATAAAAGGAATAGCTAACCTTTTCAGGCGAGGTAAATAGAATTTTTTTTGTACAGTATTATGGTTTTTGCTGAAACATCGAACTAAAATCTATCTCTGTATTGTCCCCAATATTAAGGCTTTGTTGAGGACCTTTAATCAGCGTATCGCTGCCAATAATAGAGTTATGTAAGGTAATTTCTTTTAAAACACTATAATTCCCGATAATTGAATTTTGTAAAATGGAAGATTCTATGGTCGTATGGTCGCCAATCGTAACGTGAGGCCCAACCACCGAATTACTAATTTTGCAGCCTTCGCCAATCCGAACAGGATGTATAATAATCGCTGTTTCAAAATTAGGAATATTTGCTAAATCATAACCTTCACGGTCTAATAAAACACGGTTGGTTTCGAGTAAAATTTCTTTTTTTCCACAATCAAACCAAGTATCTACCCTTTGTGTTGTAAAAGATGTTCCTTGCAAAATCATATCTTCGATAGCATCAGTTAGTTGTATTTCGTCTAAGGAACGTACATCTTTTTCTATGTTGTTTTCCAAGCAATTGGTAAGTTGTTGGACTTCTTTTATTTTATAAATACCAACAATCGCCAAATCTGAGCGAGGAATACGTGGTTTTTCGATTACTCTTTTGATAAGATTTTCTCCGCTTTCCAGCTCCACAACGCCAAACTCTCTTGGGTCATTCACTTTTCTGACACCTATACAAGACGTTGGTGATTGTATAAATAAACTCAAATCTGTTTCAAAAATAATATCGCCCAGGACAATCAGAATTTCTTGCTCTTTTTCGTAATATTCTTTTGCTGTCCAGATAGCATGACCAAGTCCTTCTCTGTGTTCTTGTACTACAAATTCTGCGTTAATATCTTTGTGATTTTCCTCAACATAAGACCTTACTTTTTCGCCCAAATAACCAATTACAAATACAAAGTCTTGAATACCAGCTTTTTGCAAAGATTCTATGATAAAAGCAATAATGGGTTTTCCTGCTACTGGTATCAGTGGCTTAGGTTGTGTGTAGGTATGCGGACGAAGTCGTGTTCCAGCTCCTGCGACAGGTATAATTGCTTTCATAAAAGAAATTTTTGTAGATGTACTTGAAAAGTGATTACAAAGTTAAGTAGATTTTATGACTTTTGATTTTTTTTATAAAAAAAATGTTCCAAAGGTTTTGCGCCACCTTTGAAACATCGTTTCATAACTTTAGTTTTTTACATTATTGGTTTTTTTAACGCCTACTTACCTCATTTTCATTACCTTTTTCACACTCACTACGCCGCTTTTAGTTTTTACTTTTACGAAGTACAAATTGCTTGCATTCTCTGGTAAGCTAATAAGGGCTTTTGTTTCATTGTTTTGGAAAGAGATATATTTTAACCTTTTACTACTGATGTCATAGATTTCTATATTGTCTAATTGTTCATTTTCAGCTACAACA
>JANMGN010000032.1:0-5895 GCA_031374645.1 Chitinophagales bacterium
ATACAAAATACCTGCATTTAAGCCTCTACCCATCGTACCACCATTTTTCATATTAGACTCTGCGCTCATTTTACACATCGGACATTGCGCTGAAACGTCAGTTGCCGAAAACAAAAATATCAGCATAACTGCCAGAAAAACAAAGAGTTGTATTTTATTTTTTTTCATAATATTATATAAGTTTGTGTTCATCATTCTACATTAGTCATTCTGAAATTTAATAGTACGGTTTCAGCATCAAATAACAAATCGGACCAGTGATAGCTACATACAACCAAATTGGAAATACCCAGCGTGCCATTTTTTTGTGACGCTCAAAATCTCCTATCAGCGCACGTTTGAATGTCAATAAAATAAACGGAAAAATACCCGCTGCTGCCACGATATGTGTCAAAAGCAATATCAAATAAATAACTTTTACTGTTCCAGTTCCTCCAAATTTTGTTTCAGGCGTAGTAAAATGATACGCTACGTAGCACAACAAAAATATGCTAGACAAAGCGAAAGCCGTGAAATTCGCTGCACGATGATGATGCACTCTGTCATTTTTTATACTGTAAAATGAAAATAAAAGTGCAATCGCTGTCAAACTATTCAAAATAGCGTGTACTGCTGGCAGAAAACTGAGGTCTAATGCACCTTGAAAAATTTTTACTTGTCGCATCAAAACGACCAATCCTAAAACCGCAGCCGATACTATCCAAACTGCAACGTTTAATTTTTTTTCTAAAACTGTGTTAATCATTTTTTTACTTTTCTAATTCTCTTGTTAAACGTGGATTTTCTTTTTTATCAAAAACTTTCATGGCGATATGCTCTACCATTTTTTTTATGCGATTTTCATCATTCACATCATAATAATTTCGTACAACTCCTCCTACATCTATATAAGCATAAAATGGACATTCGCTATTTGAAAAATCTCCATTTTGGTCAAATTTAAACGCTTTCAGCCAGTTTTGCTTTACAATATTATCTCCTGCAACCACAAAATAAGTTTTATTGCGCTTCGCATTTTGCGATTTATAATATTCTGTTGCTTGTAAACTGTCTGCACCTTCGAGCAAAGACAAGAAGTAAATATCACTTCTTTCTCCAAATTGTCCGTGCAATTTTTTTGTTATAACAGCCTGTTTGTCAGCAAGTTGTCCTTTGTATTTTATAATATTGACAATTACGATTTTACCTTTCAAACTATCTTGATTTAGTTTGCCCCAATTCACAGGCGAGCAAGTAAAAGTGGAATCTGCTATTCCCCTATTCTGTTTAAGTTCTTGCAGAGAGGCGATTCTGTAAGTCGCTCCTTTTTGCAAATAATACCAAGATAACGCAGGCGCAACGATTAGTAATGCCGTAAGGAGTATAATAGTGGGCCAAGCGTATTTTGTTTTTTCTTTTTCTGTCATTTTATAAATTTTGCACAAAGGTATAACAGCTTTTGTAAAATTTAGTTTAAATACAGCAGCTTTTTTATTTTTTGACCAAAAATTTACAACATAAAAATAAAATGCTCCGTACAATCAGTTTTAAAAAAAATATTTTTTTCAAATAACTGATAATCAGTTATTTATATAAAAAACAAAAAAAAGATTGAATTTTTTTTAATTTTTTTTATAAAAATGTTTGGATAATTAAAAAAGTCGTCGCATCTTTGCACCACATTCAACAAAAGGGTTGTTTGTTAGTCAAAATTTAAGGGTTATTAGCTCAGCTGGTTCAGAGCATCTCGCTTACACCGAGAGGGTCGGAGGTTCGAATCCTTCATGACCCACTTAAATAAAATAAAAAGCCTTCTCTTTCGAGAAGGCTTTTTTGATTCTAATCCCAATATAAAACTACTGACAGATTAAAAGTATAGTTACCTTTCATTGTACTATAATTTCATAGACGAATACCCCTATTTATACATGGATTAATCGACTAATTTTGTAGATTAACGTCTTAATAAAAATCATAACCAAACATAGAATGATCCGTTGAACGAAATTTCATCTCTAAACGGTGGCAATATGGTGCTACTCGATATCCCATTTTCTATTTATAGCCGTAAAACCCTAGCAAATCTAACTTTCCACAAGGACAATATTGCCATTCATACGATGACCCAACTATCAGATAGGCACAGCTCGTATATTTATATACTGGATGAACTCCGATAAAATCAGGCTTACCTAAAATAGCGTAAAAATCTTCTAACCTCAATATACCATCACAATCAGAATTATTACCATACAATGCTCTTCGAAATGGGGCAAGCATCAAGGAGTCAAATGAGTCTTTTGATCTTACTCCTTCACCATAGAACGATTTAGTCTGTAATCTACCTTTTTTATCTCTAAAGAAATTTGTTTTCAAAAAATCAATAAAGATGCTGCATTCTTCTGTGTCGTTAGCCTTGTACTTTGCTTGAAATTTTGGGCTGCAGGCATCGACCAGTAAAATCAATACACAAAGAAAAATGATATTTATCTTTCTCATTGCACTATAATTTTATAAGTGAACACTTGCTTAGTGTTTGTATCTTGTATTTTTAAAATATAAGTGCCGCTGTGGAAATTATCTAATTTTATTGTAGTGTTCATCATTACTTTAGTATAAATTGATATGAAAAATAGAATTATCCTTAAATCTATAACGAATTTCTAAACAACGACAACTCGCAGCTTTATTATAACCCATTTTATATTTATAATCGTACCTACCTACCTCATTTACGCATCCTTTGGGACATACAACTCTACTGTCAGTTGTAATAAAATATACACAGTAATAATATTTGTGATATGGATGTTTTCCAATAAAATCGGGTTTTCCAAGCGTAGCAAAAAAATCGCTTGTCCTTATCTTATCGTAACAATCTCCTTTTGAATAGAGAAATAGACTAAGAAATGGTTTTACAATAACCGTATCAAATTCTGTTTCGTATTGAGTAAAATCATTTCTAACTGTGCGCAGTCTATTTTTTTTATCCCTATAAAACTCTTTTTGTAAAAAAGAAATTACTTCCTTGCATGGTTCGTATTCTGTTGCTGTATATTTTTGCTGAAATTTTGAATTGCATCCACTACTCAGTAAAAAGAGATATACAAGGCTATAAAACTTTATTGTTCTCATTGTACTACGATTTTATAAGTAAATAACTCATTATTATCGTTCCATACTTTTATAAAGTAAATGCCTGACACAAATGAAGCTATATTAATCTGTGTTTTACTATAATTATTTTTTTGATTAATTAATAAATCTCCAAGTGAATTGAAAATCGAAAAAGTATAATTTTCTAAGTAATTTATTGTCACTATTTCATTTATACCAGTAGGGTTTGGAAAAATGCTGATTGTATTTTCTTCAATTTGTTCATATATGCTTGTGATAGCACAGTTTCCTCCTACCACAATTGGTTTATTCAAACATTGACCATTTGTATAAATATTGGTACTTGTGGAAGTTATTAACTTTGCACTTACTGCTACATCACCATCAATAGGAGGAATTGCACTAAACGATTTTGAATAATACATAAGATCTTCAAAAGAAAGTACACCCTTTTTTAGAGAGTGACTTAGTGCTTGTGCATGACCCAATTCGTGCATAAACATAGCTTGATATTGAACTAAATCTGGAAGTGCTTCTGGCACTCCATAAATATCAATATCCACTAACATAAAGCCAGTATTATTTCCACATAATTCGTAGTGAGCTAAACCAGCGTGGAAAGCCCCACCTTCGCCTTCAACAGAAACCCCTTCGTAAACAGTGTTGAAACCATCAGTCGCATTTTCTTTAGCCGTTACTTTTTGCGGTAAAACAGTAAATCCTAAATTTGTTACTTTATTCCATTCATTTAAAGCCTTTTGAAAATTATCGTTAGTAGCAGATGAATTATTTCCATTCATTGAAAACTTATTTTTGTAAGCTAAGCCTACATGGAGTGCTGTACCGCCTACACCTGTTCTGATATTTGTAAGTGCATAAGGAATAAAAAGAGCCTCTTTGCTTTCTACACTTTTTTCACACGTCTTTGAAGTCAATACTTTGAATTTTCCTGACCCAGCAGGCATTTTTCCAAATTTGCTTGCAGCATCTGTTGATGGTACTTTTACTTGTATTTCGGTATCTGTCCAATGCCTTATACCATTCCAAATAAAATCACGTGCTGCCGTATTCATCATACTTTCTCCACCATCGTCTGCGTTAGGGAACTGAATAGCACCTATTTCAAAACCAAAATTTTCTCCTTTTATCGTTAAAATTTCTCCTGCTCCAGCACATAGGCGTAAGGGAGTTTTGGTTTAATACGTAAAATATTGATTATCAATATTTTATTTTTCACAAAGCTACAATAATCGCCTAATTCGGAAGAGGATTGGTTGTTTTTGATGATTAAATGATTTTATTTCTCATATTAACTCTGTCTTTTCTTGTTTCATAAGTGGCGTGCGCCGCAAACTGTATAATAAAAGGTTCGAGTTCGTCGAGTTTTTTGATATTGATAATTTCAGCCCAAAGAGAATTGATGACACTCATAAATTTCATAGGACTGATTAATTTATTGTATTGGAGCTGCACTTGTGCATCAATGTATATAAATAAATGGGTAAAAGAATAGGTTATTTTTATCAGTAAAAGTACAATCGTTATGACGGCTCGGAAATAAGACATTCCTTTGACGTTGAGTACTTTTTTAAAGTTAAAATTACTTTTCCAAGTTTTGAAAATAATTTCAATAAACCATCGAAGTTGATAAAACAAGCATATTTCATCTACATTGAGTTGTTCTTCGCTGACATTGGTAATGAAAATTTCCCATTTTAACAGCTCGTAATACTCTTTTGAATGTGATTTACCTGGTTTTAGCTCTTTTTTTGCTTTTGCAATTCGTTGATCAGCCATCGGTTTAGGTAATTTTTGTGCAACCAAACGAACTTCCGCTTGTTCCTGAATGCCTAATTTTACAACAACATCAATACTCGTTTTGCCTTTGAACATTTCAGAAAGAACGATGCGTTCCGCTGTGTTTGGGTCAAAAACAACAACGCTCGGCTGGTAACGACTGATATAAAAAATGCCTAATTCTGTCATTTTTTTAAAAATACCTAATGCAAAATAGCCTAAATCTCGAATAACAAGGTCGCCTTTTTGGGCAACCAAAAGTATATTACTGCTTGAACTTTGGTCATTTTCTCTATAATTACCCAAATCAAAGTAAGAAAATATACTTTTTGTGTAATTATAGATAACTTGTAAGCGTAAAGTGGCTTTTACTGTCTTGGTTTGGTTCGACGATGATGCAAAAACACCTGATAAATTAGAAGGCACTTTTTGACAAGTGCTATCGGCAAGTAAAACGTTGTCAAAACGTGCCAATAATACTTCAACTTTTTCATTATCAATCTTTGGTTGAGCTGTTTCAAGCTCGGCTTTTCGCAAATCCTGTACTTTAATCTGCATCAATTCTTGTAAAAGGGCAACAACAAAATCAAAAGTACGTCGATTAAACCGTGATTCCATACTATTCGGATTTATCGTAGTTTTGGCAATTAAACCAATATGTAGGCATAAAGTAAGTAAATTATTTTTGCCTTCTTGAAACATTTTCAAAAAACCGTGTACAAAAGTGGATGCGCTAATTTTTTTAACGCCACATTTATCGTAATCATACTTAGTTGAAAAAGCATTGAGTGATTTTTCTGAAAAAAAATTTTCGATACTTTTTTCGCTTTCTTTTTCAAGTTTATTTATAACTTGTATTATCTTTACCATAGATAGAGTTGGTTTGTTAATTTTTAGTTTTGCAACACAAAAATACAATTTCTAACTCTATCTTTATTATTTTTTACTATATGCTGATAATCAGCATTTTATACATTAAACCAAAACTCCCTTACGCCTATG